>CAIKBK010000058.1 GCA_903825615.1 Candidatus Vogelbacteria bacterium
CGGATCTTTGCCCGCTTTGATATCATCAGCCGTCATTACCACTTCCACATCGGGTTTAAGACCACTAAGAGAAATTGAATGACCCTTTGGTGTATACCATTTAGCAATCGTCACTTTAATTGAACTGTTGCCAGAAATCGGGATAAGCTCCTGCACCGAACCTTTACCAAAGGTCTTCTCCCCCACCAAGGTGGCTTTGCCGTATTCGGAGAGCGCACCAGCTAAAATTTCGGACGCTGAAGCACTACCCCGATCAACCAAGATTACCATTTTAAGATCATCGTTAAAAACATCATAGCCACTACTGCGATAGACCTTATCTTCAACCTTGCCTCCATGTTTCTCCACCACCACCGACTTACCAGCCGGCAAGAACCAACTCGCCATATCAACCGCCGCGTCTAAGAAACCACCCGGATTGCCACGCAAGTCGATAATTAATTTATCTTTTTTACTCTCAATAAATTTGCGCAAAGCCTCACGGAAAAGGTTTGGCGATACCGCCGAGAAATTGTAGAGACGAATAACATAAATACCGTCCGGTAATTCTTTGGTGTCAATTGTCGGGATAGTAATGACCTCACGCTTGATAGTAATGTCGAAGGGGCCATCTTTTCCTTCTCGCGATAAAGTTAAAGCGACAGTCGTTCCCTCTGGCCCGCGAATTAGGTTAACCGCTTCATCGGCGCTTAAATTGTTTGTTAGAGTATTACCAATTTTAAGAATCTTGTCACCAGCTAGTACTCCAACACGTTTAGCTGGTGAATTGGGTAAAGGTGCAATGACCGTGAGAATTTTGTCCTTAATCCCAATCTCCATTCCCACACCACTAAAGTTGCCGCTAATTTCTTCGTCAAATTTTTTCTTCTGCTCAGGTGGCAAGAAGTTAGTATAAGGATCACCGAGCGAACTCGTCATCCCAGCGATAGCGCCCCAAACTCGATCTTGATCGGTAACCTTTTTAGTTGTGGAGCTATTACCGTTATCGGCCACATATTTCTCATTCAAAACATTCCAGGCTTGCCAGAAAGGTGAGAAATCTACCGCCTCGGGCTGACCAACATTTTTACCAACAACATTAGTAATTTTATCCTCAGCCGGAAGCTGTTCCCCGCCAAGATAAAATCCAAGCGAAAAAGTAGCGGCCAGAGCCCCTACAATAACGATCCAAGCGAGCCAACTGGCTCTAGCGATTTTCTGCATTAGGCTAATTATCGCAAATTGTCCTCTTGTGGTCAAATCACGAAAAAGCTATAATTTGCAATAATGATTAAACAATTAAAATATAAAAATGTTACCTGGATCGATATTACCAAGCCCTCCCGCGAAGAGGTCGAAACCTTGGCCAAAGAGTATAATCTCCACGACGTTGCCGTTGAGGAACTTCTCTCCTCCTCGACCAGATCTAAAGTGGATTGGTATGAAGATAATATTTATTTGGCCCTCCACTTCCCGCTTGGCAAATACAATATCGTCGAGATTGATTTCATTCTTGGCCAAAATTTTATTATTACTGCTCATACCGATGCCGTGCAACCGCTCGCCGAATTTGCTCAAATTCTCGACGGTGGGATTGACAATAAGAAAGAAAAAGGTTTCCATGCCGGCCACCTTTTCTACTATATGATCCGTGAACTCTACGACCCGCTTGAAATTGAGCTCGATGGTATCAATAACAAATTAAAGAAGATTGAGGAAAAAATATTTGCCGGCCAAGAAGCCGAGATGGTGCGCTCGCTCTCTCATGCCAATCATCAATTGCTTGACATTAAATGGGCGCTTAAGTTCCATCGTGAAGTACTTCAATCGCTCGCTGGTGTGGCCAAAGATTTCTATGGCGAGAAGTTCGACTATTATCTGCACGCCATTATTAGTGAGTATGAACACATTGCCGAATTAGTAAAAAGCAACCGCGAAATATTTACCGAATTGCACAATACCAATGAGTCCTTGTTGACAATCAAAAACGGTCTCACGATGCGCGTTCTCACCGCCCTCGCCTTCATTTTCTTGCCAGTCTCCCTCATTGCCTTTATTTTTAGTATGAGTGGTTCCGAACCAGTTGTCGAGTCTTATCTTGGCTGGTATGGAATTATTGGTTTGATGGCTCTCGCCGCTATTATTACGACGGGTCTGGCCAAATATAAAAAATGGATTTGATTTTCTACAACACCTTAACTCGCACCAAAGAAGAGTTCTCTCCAGTCGCAGGCGAGGGTAAAGAAGTAAACCTTTACACTTGCGGCCCAACTGTCTACAACTATGCTCATATTGGTAATCTTCGTTCTTATGTCTTTGCCGATATTGTTTATCGTCTGCTTAAGTTCGCTGGTTATAAAGTAAACTGGGTAATGAATATTACCAATGTTGACGATAAGACAATTAGAGGCACTATTGGCAAATATGGGGAAACGGCTGGTGTCGAGGAGTTAAAAAAATACACCGAAGAGTATTATCAAGCTTTTCTCGCTGACTTAGACGAACTTAATGTTCAGAGAAAGGAAGCCAAGTTTATTAAAGTTACTGAGGTCATCCCCCAAATCCAAAATTTCATTTTAGAGTTAATAAAGAAAGGCTATGCTTATAAAGCCGATGATGGGAGTACTTATTTTAGTATCAATAAATATCAAGAAGTTTTTGAAGATTATGGCGAACTCGTCGGCGAGAAATTCTTAGAGGGCAAAAAAATTGGCGCGCGAGTCAAAGTTGATGAATATGAGAAAGATAATCTAAGCGACTTCGCTCTGTGGAAAGCGCGTTCATCCGAAGATGCCAGTATCTACTGGGAGCAACCCGAACTTGGCGCGGGACGCCCGGGTTGGCATATTGAGTGTTCGGTAATTAACAATGTCGCCTTCGGCAACAAGACTATTGATATTCACACCGGCGGTGTTGACCTTATCTTCCCCCACCATACCAACGAGATCGCCCAGAGCGAGGCCTTCAATGATAAAACTTTTGTTAAGTATTGGCTTCACCCCGAGCACCTCTTTGTCGATGGTAAAAAAATGGCAAAATCTTTAAATAATTTTTATACTCTGACTAATATTGAAGAAAAAAAATTTGACTTAATTGTTTACCGCTATATCCTCTTGCAATCTAGTTATAAACAAACAATGAACTTCACTTGGGAGTCACTTGAAGCTGGCGCTAGGGGTTATCAAAATATAAAAAATAAAATTTCTCAACTCAAGAAATCAGCTGGTTTCTTTGGTACAATGTTTGCCAAACTTGATGAGACCTATCTCAAAGACTTTGCTGTCAAAGTCGGAGCGCTCAACACTGCGGCCGCGCTCGCCTCTCTGCAAGGCGTTCTCTCGACTAAAGATCTCGCCCCCGCCGAGAAACTTAAACTCATAAAAAAGTTTGACGAGGTTTTAGGACTTAAGTTGGTTTAAAGAGACTTAAAACCTTAACATTGACAAATTGCACAAAAGGTGTATAATAACACCAGAATTTTAGAGTTACCACCAATTCAAGAAGCCCAAACTACGGAAAGGAGAGTCATCCGTGAATACATTGAGTCTGTTGTCGGGTATTCTGTTTGTAATCGGGTTTGTTCCTTACACCTATGCAGTCCTGAGAGACCGAAACATGCCAAGCGGAACGCTGGGCAAGACTGAGCCCTCCAAGGCAACGTGGATTATCTGGATTAGTCTGGACATGATCACGCTCGCCGGAATGGTCGCCAAGCACACCGTGAATTTCCAAATCATCGGATGTGTCACAGGCGGAACGCTAGTTATGCTTCTGTCGATTCGTTATGGCATACCAGGCTGGACAAAATTGGATAAACTTTGCTTGAGCGGGGCAGTCCTAGGACTCGCACTCTGGGCAATCTCAAGAAACCCGATGGTAGGGATGGCAACATCGCTCTCCGTCACTTTTCTTGGGTCAATT
This sequence comes from Candidatus Vogelbacteria bacterium, assembly GCA_903825615.1. GTDB lineage: Bacteria > Patescibacteriota > Minisyncoccia > Phycocordibacterales > XYD1-FULL-46-19 > CAIPHT01. The sequence continues at coordinate 3,901 of CAIKBK010000058.1, forward strand.
CCAACTTTTGTTTCAACCTGGGAAGATTATCATCGAGAAAGCAAGGTTGGCTGGACGATTTTCTTTATCTCCTGCTGCCTAGCCGTCATCGCCGTACCGAAGTTCGACATGGCCACGGCCGCCCAGCCCCTGACCTTCTTCACGATCGAAACCATAATGATGTTAATCCTCTTCGTGAAGCCAAGGCTCTGCAAGGTTATTTAAGACCCCGTACAAACGCCAAGGAAAAGTTCCTGTGCGTGAGTACGGGGCTTTTCTGTTTCCCCTGTTTAAGAACAGTTTGTCCCCAAAATAGAGATTTTTAGCCTATTTTAGGGCTTTTCTTTTAACTTAGCGCTTATGCTAAAATAAGAACATGGCTGTGAACAAGACGCCCTTCGCGGGAACTAAATTAAGAATTCCACCGAACGATGGCGAAGCCGAGCAGGCTTTGCTTGGTTCGATTATGATTAGTCCCAAAAGCATAGGTGAGATTGCTAATTTCTTAAAACCAGAAGACTTCTACTCCATGCGCCATCACAAAATTTTTAATGCGATGCTCGACCTATCTGATGCCGGTCAGCCGATAGATATTGTCTCAGTCTCATCACAACTTAAAGATAAAGGCTTAATTGAGAGTGTGGGTGGTTCAACCTATATTGCTGAGCTGGCGGGTAAAGTACCCTCGGCCTCAAACATTAAACATTATGCTGAATTAGTGCACAAAAAGTCCGCTCTCCGTAGTCTTATCAACTCCGCCGATCAAATCTCCGAACTTGGTTACCATGAGAATGAAGATGTCACCGATGTGCTCGATCGGGCGCAAAAAATCATTTTTAATCTTGGTTCTTACGCCAATAAAAAAATCACCAATATTAAAGATGCCCTCGCTGAAGCTTGGGAACGCTTTGACCACCTCTCTAAGACTGAGGGTACGATGCGTGGTATCTCAACCGGCTTTAGAGACATTGATGCCAAGCTCGCCGGCTTGCAAAAGTCTGACCTGATTATTCTCGCGGCTCGTCCTTCAATGGGTAAGACCTCGCTGGCCTTAGACATCGCCCGCCATGCTGCCTGTCGCAATAAAGTACCCACCTGTATCTTCTCACTCGAAATGAGTACCCAACAATTGACTGATCGTTTACTCGCCGCCGAGAGCTTCGTCGATTCGTGGAAGTTGCGCACGGGCGCTATCCGCGCCGATGAAGATTTTGCCCGTTTGCGCGACGCCCTTGATTCACTGGCTCAAGCACCAATCTTCATTGATGATGAACCTTCCAACAATATTCTTCGTATGAAATCCGAGGCCCGTAAGTTAAAAGCTGAGCACGGTTTAGGTTTAATTATTGTTGACTACCTACAACTCATGGTCCCACGTAAAGAAACTGATTCGTTAGTACAACAAATTACTGAAGTCTCCAGGTCGCTTAAGGCTCTCGCGCGCGAGATCGATGTGCCTGTGCTCGCCCTCTCCCAGTTAAACCGCGCCGTCGAACAACGCGGTGGCCGCCCTCGCCTCTCCGACCTTCGTGACTCGGGGTCCATCGAGCAAGATGCCGACGTGGTAATGTTTATTCACCGCGAGAAAGATGAGACCAGTAACGAGAAAAATAGCTTGACCGAGATATTGATCGAGAAGCACCGCAACGGCCCCACCGGTAAAGCTGAACTCTACTTCGACGCCGCCCGCACCAGTTTCTCCGATATTGAGAAGGGCGACTTCGGCACCTTCTAATTTATGGATTCAATTAACCAATTAGCAGATTTATTTAAAAAATTCCCCGGTATTGGCCCCCGCCAAGCCCGACGTTTTGTTTATTACCTACTCTCGGCCGACCCCAGTGTGCTCGACCAGATGAGCGAGAAGATTAAGAATTTAAAAAAAGATATCAAACAATGTACCGAGTGCCAGCGTTACTTCAGTAATGGCTACAACCCCAAGAGTTCGCTCTGCAAAATTTGCGCCGATACCTTACGCGACAAGTCGAGCCTTTTAATTGTCGAGAAAGACATTGACCTCGAAGCGGTTGAGAGGTCTGGCTCTTATCACGGCTATTATTTTATCTTAGGCGGTTCAGTCCCAATTTTAGATCCCAGCCCCGAGACCCACATTCGCTTCCCGATTCTTCTCTCTAAATTAGAAAGTAAAATAAAAGACGGGTTAAGCGAAATAATTATCGCTCTCTCTGTCACCACTGAAGGCGAGCATACAGCTCACTGGCTAGCGGCCAAACTGCATCCACTCTCCGAACAAACAAAAATTAAAATTTCTTTCCCCGGTCGCGGACTCTCCACCGGTAGCGAGTTAGAGTATGCTGACTCCGAGACTATCAAGAACGCCTTAGCCAACAGGCAGTAAAAATAAATTTTACTGCCTGTTGTTTATTTACCCTTTCCTTTTTTAGGC
>CAIKBK010000059.1 GCA_903825615.1 Candidatus Vogelbacteria bacterium
CCTTGAATCATCCAGACAAAGTGGTGATTCCGGTCTGTCACTTTTTAATTCTACGTTCAAGAATAAGGGTTAATTACCCTTGACTTTTTTATATAAATAGTGTATAATCAAAGAGGAATTGAAATTTGGGCTGGGAATGTGTCCCTGCTCCAAATTAAAGTTTTGACAATCAAATCGACAATCCCCTACGGGGGAGGAGGAAATTGCTATGTGGACACGTGTGCTTACGAAGGTCGCTAACGAGAAGTTCGTTAATCTTGTTGGCATGGGAATTTTCGGCGGAATTCCGGCAATCATTGCCCTTTTCGCCGGAGCCGGATTGGCATCCCTTATCTTTGGGCTGGCTGGGACTCTGTTCTGGTTTGCCTTCTACTTGGCCAAGGGGCTGAGAAAGGTGGAGGAAAAACAATTCCGGGTGGTAGAGCGTGTGGGCAAGTATCACCGCACCCTCCATGAGGGTTTGGTCGTGCTCTGTCTGCCTGACATTATCGATAGGTTTGCCCCGCATGGTGGAGACAACGGTGATTTTAAGTATCACATCATTGAGGTCAATGATGACGATCCTAAAAATGCCCTCGACTTCAAAGATGGCGGTACTGGAACTCCGGTGTTGTCAATCATGTATCGGGTAATCCATTCGGAACCAGGGGAAACACCCCAGATAACCGTCGGCACCAAGGTCTTCAAGCCGAATCTGCCGGACAAGAAGGACAAGGACGGAGCTTACTTATACGTCTACGTCGTGCAACAAAGCGAGGATCGTATCCGTGAAGTGATCATGGGCTCGCTCCGACCGTTACTGCAAAAGAAGACAGTTGATGATGCTTGCAGTGAGCTAATAGACATTTCCACAAGCATCCGTCAGGATGAGGAAGTGACTCAGGCTCTCATCAACATGGGCGTTGAACTTGACCCCCACCGAGGCGTTATCCTGACCGACATCAGACTGGCAGCTTCCATTGTGCAAGCAAGGGACGAGGCCATCATCGGTAAGAAAAATGCCGAGAAACAGGCGGCGCAGGGCTCCGGCTACATCAATGCCATCCTCGCCATTATCGAGGCAGGCAAAAAGGCTGGCCAAAAGATAAGCTTCGATAAGGCTAGGGGTATCTATGAGACTCAACGTGGCCTCGAGGTCTTAGCCCAGAAACCGGGAAGTATGAACTTCGTCGCGCCAGGCATCAACAATGCCCTGGTGAGTATGAATGTCAGCGACCCACAACAACAGCAACAGAAAGGCGGTAAACCATGACGACAGGCATCTGGTGGTTAATTGGTGCCGGCCTACTGCTGGCAAGTATTGTAACAATCGGTGTGGTCTTCTGGCGCGGTCTTAAGAAATCTGGCTCGACGACGACATCGGCTACTCCTCCCACCCCGGCTGGAACGAGGACCCCAACCCCGGCTCCCGCTCCTACCCCCACGGCCACCAAGACCAAGGACAACCTCTGTTGCACCGTAGTTCTGGTCGCCATGGTCCTCGGCTTGGCTTGGGTCACGGTGACCGGCATCAAGTCGATCGAGCAAGCCGTAAGCAGAAGTGTCAGTGCACCGACGCCAGTGGTCGCCCAAGAAGCCAAGCAAGAAGAAATCTTCACGATCCCCGCTAGGGAAACAGTGAAGGTCTCTCTCCGGTCAGGCTTCCGACACTGGGAGATTGAGGCGCAAGCCCCCGATGAGGATGCTCGTTGGGAGATCCACTACCAGCAGATCTCTTTCTTCAAAGGGACAACAAATCTCTGCTTCAAGGGTGGTGGCCCAAGCTATAAGAATCAGCGTGGGCCAGCGCTCACAACGCGCCACCTCGAGCTTCAAAACCTCGAAGAGAGGATTGTCAAGATTAAGGTTAGCTCCTGGTAGGACTAATCTCGTTAGAGAACACAACACCAGGGCCCCGTAAGGTCCTGGTGTTTTCATTTTCTTTATTTTCTAAGATTCTAATTCTACTTAACCAGCGTGTTCAAGGTGGCCACGATGAATTGCATAATGCCAAACACCGAAACCATAATGGCTAAACCCACTACCCCCCAGATCATTTTGTCATATAATTCCTGACGATTAGCGGAGGCCTTGTCTTTGTTTAAGAGGAACTCCACCAAGCCGTAAAAGAACCAAAATAACGCCACCGCAAGCAAAATTAAGATTATGGGGTTAATGATATGTTCTTTAACACTGGCGAGTAGCTCCATCTTTTATTGTCTCTACCGGCTAGTTGATAATCGGGGCATCAATAGTAGAACTACCACCTTGCGCTCCAAAAATGCCTTGGAGAAGGCTGGCCAGACCAAAAATGGAAATCATAATGACAATAGCAATAACACTCCAGAGAAGACTCTTCCTATTCTCTTCCTTCTCCGCCGCATCACCAGTCAAGTACTTAAACAAGAACCAGAAGAAGGCGATAAAGCCCAAACCCATAAAGGCTGGGATAAGGGTATTTACAACGGTAGCAAAAGTAGTAGCCATACCGGTAAAATAGCTAGAACCGCCCCAAGTGGCCGATTGAGCTAGAGTTACCATAGGAACAAGAGCAAGAGCAAAAGCAAGTATTCTTTTCGATGACATAATATATTTTATTTAATAATAAAGATTAACTAATAATTAATAAGTAAAATTCGACAATTTTTAATACTATTAAGTATAAAGCTTATTTAGTCAAATTAGAAGTGGATAATGAAGCCTCTCCGCTACCACCAGAAAAGGCTAGAATTTCGGAATATCTGGCGGAGCATTGAAGGTGGCGCCACTTAAGAAAATACCCTGAAGCAATTGCACCAAGCCCCAGACTGAGAGCATAACAGTGACGGTAATCACTCCCCAAAACATAAACTTCTTCGCTTCTTCAATATGCTTGGCGTCACCGGCCATGGCAAAAAGATAACGAGCCACACCCCAAAAAAAGCCGATAAAGCCTAGGCCGATTAAGATGGGAAAAAGGGGTTGGATAATTGTCTTAAGTAAACTGCCAATAATTGTTTGTAAGTCCATAAATTTTGTTAATTATTAAAAAATTATTAAATTATTAGTTCAAAACTTGAGTGATAGTATCCATAACGATTTGCCTCACCACATAAGCGCCGAGAACAATCGCTGAACCGATAAGGGTGTAGAGGATGCCGTCATGCGCCTGCTTCAACTTAGAAGTATTACCTCGAGCGGTCACGTACTTAAAACCAGCATAAATAATGCTTCCCGTCACTACAACAATACCAACTTGGATCACCGCGGCCAAAATAGTGTCAATAAAACCTGCCAATGTTGCGTCTTTAAGCGGATTAGTAATCCCTACTCCTGAAGTCTGAGCTGATAATTTGCAAAAAGATGGGTAAGCCAACAAGAAAAAGGCTAAGATGTTCCCGCTAATTAAAGTTATTTTTCTTTTTGTCATAATTATTTTTTAATTAAAGTTTATTATTGATCACCTTGATAGAAAAGGTCATAAATTGCCGTTCTCAAAGCTCCACTGTCCCCTGCAAAGTATTCGAAGAGTTGCTGGACCACAAGCGTCGCGCTAAAGATGATAGCAAAACCAATTAAAACATCGGTGAGTATCTTCTTGGCATCTTTAGCCTTGGCCGGTTCAGTATTAGCATACCAAGCCATTGTCCCGCCCGCATAAATAATAAGGATGATAGAAATAGGAAAAATAACCGCATACATAAAGAACAAGAGGACATTGTCAATTAATTGCAAGAGTTTGGCAAAATTACAATCCATCGGACCAGTATCACCCAGGCCGCAAGTCACCAGACCTTGACCTTCGGCTGGTGGTTGGTAACCATCTCCAGTTTGAGCCAAACTGATAATCGGTAAGAAGTTAAGGGCCAGCATAAAGAATAAGGCGATGATAACAAGGGGTAAAACTAGTTTGGAAAAATATTTAGACATTATTTGCTATTATCAATAATTAATTTAAAAGCTTTAACAGCCTTATCGACGGAGCCGCTCGAGGACAAGCGGCCACTGGTGGTATCATCAATCAAATCTCTAAAGACATTCTTAGTTTTATCACTCGCCGGGTCTGGCCAAACTCGACAAACTAAGGCCTCTTGATAAAAAACTTGTTCGCTGGGTTCAGTGGGCGAAGCAGTTAAAGAAGAACGACGCACTGGGGCCACGGCCAAAAGGCTGCTTAATTCAGCTTGTTGATGTTTGGTCAAAGACAAGTCCAGGGCCGCCGAAAAAGCCGCACTCGCCTTGGTCGAATTTTTCATGACCGCTAAACCGTAAAGATGGCCAACAGTCAGATTAGACCCCTTATTAAGACGCGGGACAGGGGCAACATCAAAATTAAGGTGAGGATTGCGTTCGGCAATATAAGGTAATTCGCTAGCTAAGCCAAAATAATTGGCTAAACTCCCTGCCAAAAAAGTCTCGGTATCCTTAGGTAAAGATCGATTCCAAGTGTAAGTGGAGCGGCTGGAATTAGCAAATTGGGTATAGAAATCCAAAGCCATAACCGTATTGGCCAGATTGCTTTTGTCGGTAGCACTGAAGCCAATAATATAATTATCTTCGGCATCAAGCGAGAGTGGGACTGTCCCCACCTGCATTGTTAATAAAGATAAAATATCTTTGAAATTAGTAACATTGTTGGAAGTTCCAAAAGAGACGGCACTTTGGGTAATACTACGAAGATTATCAAAAATAGTTAAGCGCGGTTGATTGGCAACAAACTCCTCCCAGTTGGTTGGCGGGGTTATGAGATTAACGCTGGTATAAATATCCTTATTGTAATAGAGCACAAGGGGATCAACAGCAATAGGCAAAGCTAACCAGCCTTCGGTTGATTTGAAAACCAAACCGGCATCAATAAAATAATCTCTAAATTGACGCTCGGTAAGATTCGCAAAAGGTAAGGGTAAAATTTTATTGCGATTCTGGAAAAGCATTTCATGGGATGACAAAATCAAATCCGGACCTTGACCCGAGGCTAGCGCCTCTAATAAATCGTCATTGAAAGTGGCTAGATCTTTTTTGGCATAGGTTATTTTATATTTATTCCCGCCATTTCTGCTCACCTCTTCCATTAAATTTTTTGCTTAACCTCATCAACTGTCCCCCATAAAAGAACATTCACCTCTTGGCCGGCCTGTTGGGCTCTAAAGCCAGGCAAAATCCCGGCGAAGATTAAAACTCCCACCCCAAAAACAAGCCCAAGAAAAATAAGTAAAACAATTTGGAAAATACTGGTTTTCATAATTTACAAAAATTTACTTGGCAAAAATTAAACCATAATGATGATCACCAGCCGGAAAATCCAGAACAAAGGCGAAACCCACGCTACTAAAAGTCTTTTTTATTTCTTCGACCGGTACGACATCGATCGGCGCTGGGCCCAAACCACCAAAAGACTCACTCCAGTCGATAATCATCACACGACCACCTGGTTTAAGCAGACGTTTGGCCTCTAAGGCTAATGTGTACATGGATTTGGCTTGAAAAAGAACATTAGAAATTATCACCACGTCAGCGACCCCATCAGGCAAACTCACACCGCCATTTTGTTCGATATCGCCCCAAATTACGTCAACATTAGGAAGACTCTTTTCTCGTGCCTCTTTTTTAAGCGTCTCAAGTAAATCCTTTTGGATCTCCACGGCGTAAACTTTGCCATCAGGCAGAACTAGCGAAGCGGCGGCTAAAGAATAAGCACCGATACCTGAGCCAAAGTCAATAACTGTCATACCCGAAGACAGATTTAATTTCTGCAAATTAGTTTGCGGATCAGCAAAAGCCATTACCTTTTATTATAACCCGAAAGCCTTTGTCCACCAAGCCCAAAAGTGAATAGCTGATTGAAGTTCGACTTCAATCAATTTATAATAATAGCAAGATGAAAAAAGGATCGGGAGAAGAAGATGTTGATATC
>CAIKBK010000060.1 GCA_903825615.1 Candidatus Vogelbacteria bacterium
GCCAGTTTCTATTAACACATCGATCTCGGCAGTTCGGCCCTCGCGAATAAGATTGGATACCGCATCAGTATTAACCAAGAGTTCAAAGGCGGGAATAAGACCTCCCGAGATACGCGGAACCAAGCGTTGAGAGAAAATGCCCAAGAGCGAACCGGCCAACTGGACACGAATCTGGTGCTGTTGATTGCCAGGGAAAGAGTCAATAATACGGTCAATAGTCTGCGACGCGCTATTGGTGTGAAGGGTGGAGAGTACCAAGTGGCCCGTCTCCGCCGCCGTCACCGACATACTAATAGTCTCGGGATTGCGCATCTCCCCAATCATCGCCACATTGACATCTTGGCGGAACATTGAGCGCAGGGCGGTATAGAAATTCTTGGTATCAAAGCGCACTTCACGCTGATCGATAATCGATCGATCGCCGGTGAAGATATATTCAACTGGGTCTTCGATGGTAATAATGTGTTCGGATCGTTCTTTATTAATTGTCTCAATCATCGAGGCTAAGGTCGTGGACTTACCTTGTCCAACCGGTCCGACAACGAGGAAGAAACCTTGTTTTTTGTTCACAAAATCAAGTAAACGCTCCGGGAGATTGAGTTCCTTTAGAGTCTTAACCTTCATGGGGATAAGACGTAAAGCGACACCGGCCATCCCCTTCTGGAAGAAGGCGTTGCCTCTAAAGCGAATCTCCGAGGTTGGATTATAAGAAAAGTCTACTTCACGCTCCTCCAAAAAGATTTTTTTGTTTTCATCGTTTAGAATCTCCATCGCCAAACCTAAAGTGTCTTCCGGAGTAAGAATCGGTTTCTTAACAATCGGAATTAAACTCCCCGAGACGCGAATGGTCGGATGACGGCCAGCCGTCAAGTGCAAGTCCGAGGCGCCTTCTTTGGCGACAACGAGAATTAAATCTTCTATTTCTTTGCGATAATCCTTCATAAATTAAGAATTGGGACCAACAATTTCTAAAACTTTATTGACTACCTCGCTCGGGGTAGCGCTGGCCTTGACGATATAGCCATCGGCGCCCAAGGAAAGTCCTTTCTCGACATCCTCCTTCTGGCCCAGATTAGAGAGAACAATGATTTTACCTTCAATTTTGCGCTCCTTAAGACGTTGAATGAGCTCGAAGCCATCCATCTCCGGCATCACAATATCAACCAGACAGATATCCGGCTTAAGGCCCGCATCAATCTTGGCGAGAGCCATTGGACCGTCACCAGCAACTTCGACAACAAAACCGCGTTCCGAAAATTTAATCGAGTACATCTCGGACAGGAACTTATCATCGTCGACGATGAGTATAGAATATTTTTTATCCATAGTATTTATTATATTATAATTTGTTTACTTCTTCAAAAGGAATAATCCCTTGAGCTGACTTAATTATCGCATCTTCTCGCATAGAGATAAAGCCCTTACTGCGAACATACTTGTAAATTTCGTTCTCGCCAGGATTTTTTAAAATAATACGCTCTAATTCCTTGTCTAAAGTTAAGAACTCGAAGACGGCAATACGCCCTCTCGTCCCTGAGGGGCAAGTTGCGCTCTTCTCGGCCCGATACAGGACCGAGGTATCAGGAATCTTGCTCTTAAATTCAGCTGGTAAGTCTTCAAATTGTTTGTCGATCATTACCCGCATACTATCTTCAATCGGCATTGCCTGTTTAGTATCTTCACATAAAACTGGGGCTAAACGCTGGGCAATAGCTAAAACCAAAGTCGGCGGGATAAGATAGGACTCCACCCCCATATCAATAAGACGTGGGATAGCCCCAATCGAATTATTAGTGTGCAAAGTGGATAAGACTAGGTGGCCAGTCAGAGCCGCTTGAATCGCGAGCTTGGCGGTTTCGGAATCACGCATTTCCCCCACCATGACGATGTCTGGGTCCTGACGCAAGATACTGCGCAAGCCGTTGGCAAAAGTGTAATCAATCTCCGGCCGTACCTGCGACTGGGAAACGCCGGGAATATCGTACTCGATAGGATCTTCAAGGCTCACAACATTATAGCGTTCACGATCAAGATAGTTTAACATCGCATAGAGCGTCGTCGTCTTACCCGAACCAGTCGGGCCAGTGATAAGAATAAGGCCATAAGGCAAACTAAGCGCCTTCTTAACCTGTTCTTGTTGGTCTGGTGACAAACCAATAGAACCAAGATTAACACTGCGTTTAGTCGGATCGAGAATACGCATCACAATCTTCTCCCCCCAATAAGTGGGGAAAGTGGATACACGGAAATCAGCTTTGCGACCCTCGAAGGCATAAGAGAAACGCCCATCTTGCGGTTTGCGCTTCTCATCCAGTTTTAAATTACAAAGAATCTTAATGCGCGCCACCATGGACTCGTGCACCGACATTGGTGGTGTCAGGCTGGTATAGAGAACGCCATCAACTCGGAAACGAACCTTGATAGTACTCCCAGTTGGCTCAATGTGGATATCGGAAGCGCCACCCGATAAGGCATTTTGGATAATAACCGAAACAATCTTAGTGATAGGGGCATCTTCAACAATACTGGCACTTTGAGCCCTGACTTCATCGGCTGAACCTTTTTTAAACTCGGCCACAGACTCTTCGGCCGCGGCAATCTCTCTTTGAATATCACCAACGACCACGCCTGATTCGCTACTAAAGCCTTTATAACTCTCGACACCAACATCAAAGTCCTTCTTAGAAATTAGGTAGATTTTAAATGGCACACCAGAGCGAGTACCGATAAATTGCAAAGCATCAAGGGCTTCAGTATCTTCAGGATCCACCATTCCCACCTGCAAGACCCCGTCGGTGAAGCCGAAGGGAATAATTTGATAGGTACGTGCCGACTCCTCGGAAATATATTTAAGAACCTCAAAAGGAATCTTGCTATCCTCTAGCTTCTTTGTTGGGATATTATAATTATCATCCATTGCTTACTCAATAAATAAACCAGAGCCGGCCCCCGCGGTGGTAGTCGCTTTAGTTGAAGTGGCTTTATTTATTACATCAAGGCCAGTGACTGGAGCAAAGGGGTTAGGTCGCCCAATCGGTCGATCCTCGATCGCTTTGCCATAATCTTGCAATTGATCTCGGAAAATAGGATCACTAAGAAGAGATTTATTGTCTAAAGTAACTTGATTCACATTTTGCAAAATTTGAATAAATTCTTCAGCCTGTCTCGTGGCGTCATCGGTGGGAACAACGGTACCATCAGCCGTCGTAACCGTAACTCCCCCGGCTGGAGCACTGCCACTACTACTAAACTTGGTATAGGCCCAATAAGCTCCCAGAATAACCAGAACGATGATGATTAAATAAGTTATTTTACTTTTCATATATTATTTAACCCAGTGGGTCTTAATCTCAAAATTATATTGATTAACCCCCTTTTCATCGACGCTAAAGGAGAGTGAGGTAACATCAGCCACGCGTAAACTGTTGGCTAAACTGTCTAGGAAACTTAAAAGTGAATCATAATTGCCCGTCACCGAGAAAGACAGATAGGTGTCGGCAATTTTATTTTGGCCAGAGGCGGCAACATTGGTCGACACACCACCATCAGTGGCTGGGGTAGCCCCGGCTTCATCTAGACCACTACGCACCTTCACATTCTTGATCGTCATCCCTTGGGTGGCGGCAATGTTATTGATGTCGATAATAAGATTAATATTATCAATATGGTCAGGAATGAATTTATCTAGCCGAGCAAGATCTTCCGCTGGGATATTTTTCTGAGCCTGCTCCAGGCTAGCAATTTTCCCCTTCAACTCCTCGGCATTAGAAATGGCTTCATTAAGTATTTGTTTTCTAGCGAGAAGCTGATTCAAACC
>CAIKBK010000061.1 GCA_903825615.1 Candidatus Vogelbacteria bacterium
CGCCGTCAGTTCTGGATTAGAGGTGGCCTATCTCGCCCCAACCGAAATTCTCGCTCGCCAGCACTTTGAATCTTTTATTAGATACTTCGAACACTTAGGTGTGCAAGTGGGACTTATTACCGGCAAAGAGTGTCGCAAATTCCCCTCTAAAGTCAGCCCCCATGAGACAACTCATATTTCTAAACCAACATTATTAAAATGGGTGGCGAATGGTGAGATCCCGATTGTTATCGGCACACACGCCTTAATCCAGAAGCAAGTTAAGTTCCGTGACTTAGCTTATGTCATTATCGACGAGCAACATCGCTTTGGCGTAATGCAACGCGCCAAGTTGGTGCGGAAGCAAGCCGGTCTAAAGCCTTTACCCCATCTTCTCTCCATGACCGCGACACCAATCCCGAGGACATTGGCTCTTACTGTCTATGGCGATCTTGATTTGACTTTACTTGATGAGATGCCAGCGGGACGTTTACCGGTTATTACGCAAATCGTCACTCCCGATAAAAGAGTTGAATGTTATGAAAAGGTTAGAGAAGAATTAAAAAAAGGACGCCAAGTCTATATCATTTGCCCACGCATTGACGAACCAGACCCTGATAAAGAATTGGCCTTACAAACCAAATCGACCAAAGCTGAGGCGAAGAGGTTACAAGAAAAAGTTTTTCCTGAATATACTGTCGATATGATGCACAGCAAATTAAACCCTGGCGATAAAGAGGAGACAATGAAACAATTTACTGAGGGTAAGATTAATGTCCTCGTCTCAACCTCAGTGGTAGAAGTTGGAGTTAATGTACCTAATGCCACCGTTATTTTAATTGAAGGCGCCGAACGCTTTGGCCTGGCCCAACTCCATCAATTGCGTGGGCGCGTTTTGCGTTCGAATGATCAGGCTTATTGTTTTGTTTTCTCCGAGACTAAGAGCGCCAAGTCATTGGCTCGTCTTAAAGCGCTCGTCACCGCCAAAAATGGTTTTGAATTAGCTGAACTAGACTTAGCGCAACGTGGCGCCGGCAAATTATCGGGTGAGAAACAATGGGGCTTGTCCGATCTTGGTATGGAGGCAATCAAGAACCTTAAGATGGTCGCGGCGGCGCGAAGCGAGGCCGAGACGATTATCAACGCCGATCCCGATCTCTCGCGCCACCCCCACTTTTTATCCCACCTCGCCAACCGCCCCCAAGAAACTCATTTTGAATAAAACTGTGCGCCCGCCAGGACTCGAACCTGGGACCAACGAGGTATAAGCTCGTCGCTCTACCAACTGAGCTACAGGCGCAAATTTATAAACTATCAGGTGCAAAAACTTCCCCCGCTTCAGCTATCTCTGGTCGTTTTTTTGGTTTAATTCCATTCAAAATCAAAAGTTTTTCAAAATCTTCACGTTCCAAAGTCTCAACCTTTATCAACTCAGCTGAGAGATTATCAAGCGCTGTTTTATTGGTACCCAAAATTTCTTCCGCTTGAGCGAGAGCCCGGTTCATCAGCTTACTCACCTCCCGATCAATTTGCATTGAAGTATCTTCAGAAATAACTTTCTCAGCCAGCCAACCACCCGTCGCACTCGCGCGCGCGCCAGAATCAAGCGCTACCGGCCCAATATCTTCACTCATCCCGTAGCGAGTGACCATATCACGCGCCAAGGCAGTTGCCACTTGGATATCATTAGAAGCGCCAGTGGTAAGGTCACCAAAAATCATTTTCTCGGCCGCATAACCACCCAAGGACATCGCTAGATCAGCCAAAAATTCTTTGCGTGATTGAAGTTTGCGGTCTTCAAAAGGTAATTTAAGCGTATAACCGGCGGCATTGCCACGAGCAATAATCGAAACTTTGTGCACGGGATCGGCAAATTCTAAAAGCGAAGAAACTAGAGCGTGGCCAATCTCATGATAAGCGGTAATTCTTTTTTCTTTAGTTGAGAGAATATGGCTCTTGCGCTCGGGCCCCATCATCACCTTCTCCACCGAGCGGAGCAAATCATATTGAGTTACCTTGAGACGATCCTCGCGCGCTGCCAAAATCGCCGCCTCATTCATCACATTAGCGAGGTCAGCCCCCGAGAAACCAGGAGTGCGTTCGGCAATCACCGTCATATTAACCTCTTCGCTAAGTGGCTTCTTAGTAGCATGGATATTAAGAATCTCCTCACGATCCTTCTTATCAGGCTGATCCAAGACCACACGGCGATCAAAACGCCCTGGGCGAAGCAGAGCTGGGTCAAGCACATCTGGTCGATTAGTCGCGGCCATCACGATTACCTTCTCGGTTGGTTCAAAACCATCCATCTCCACCAA
>CAIKBK010000062.1 GCA_903825615.1 Candidatus Vogelbacteria bacterium
AGGATCTCGTCAATCTTGTCGTCCACCATCTTCAAATTCACAATCTCGCGACTACCCGGCAACATTATCTCCACCGAATTGCCAATGGCGCGGAAGGTGCCCGGGGTAAGGTCGGCATTGGTGCGGTCATAATAAAGACTGATTAATTTCTCAATGATTTCTTGACGGGTATATTTATCGCCCACCAAGAGGCGCGCAAAACTCTTGGCGTATTCCTCTGGACTACCCAGGCCATAGATACACGACACTGACGCGACAATAATCACGTCGCGTCTGGTCAATAGCGCCTCCGTTGAAGCGTGACGGAGGCGCTCAATTTCTTCATTAATGCTCGCATCTTTCTCAATATAAGTATCCGAGTGTGCAATATAAGCCTCAGGTTGATAATAATCATAATAAGAGACAAAATAATGCACGGCGTGGTCGGGGAAAAAGTCGCGATATTCTTGCGCGAGTTGCGCGGCGAGCGTCTTGTTGTGGGCTATCACCAAGACCGGCTTGTTATAAGTCTCAATCACATTGGCCATAGTAAAAGTCTTGCCCGAACCCGTCACACCCAAAAGGGTCTGGTGTTTAAGACCCTTCTTAAGCCCCTTCGCCAGAGACTCTATCGCCTTAGGCTGATCCCCCGCCGGCGCAAATTTAGATTGTAAATTAAAAATTTTACTTGACATAAACACGAGTATGTTATCACAAATTCCCCCAAAACAAAAACCGCCAGACTGCGCGGTTCTTGCGCGCAACCTGACGGCTATCAGCCGTTAAGAGGTAAACGTCTGGGCTGCTTACTAAGAGCCTTTGTGACCGCCTCCTCTTCAGACTCCCTGATAAGACCCTCGAGACGCTCCACTTTTGAGGGATCTATTCCACAAAGAGAAGCTAGCATCGCAATATACTGACTTAAATCCTGTTTCATTCCTTACCACCTCCTTCCTGTTCCTCCCTCTAGTATATCACGACGAATTTGTTCTGTCAAATTGATGAGAAAATAAAGATTATGCACCGAGGCTAGGGTACCGGCGAGCATCTCCTTGGCGCGGAAGAGGTGGGCCAAGTAAGCACGAGTGTAGTTTTGACAAGTATAACAACCGCAACCCTCTTCAATCGGCGTGAAGTCTTCTCTATATTTACTATTTAAAATATTAAGGCGACCTGATTTAGTGATTAGGGTACCGTTACGCGCCATGCGGGTGGGCGTGACACAGTCGAAGGTGTCGGCGCCATTCTTAATCCCCTCCACAATATCCTCCGGTTCGCCAATGCCAAGCAAGTGACGGGGCTTGTCTTCGGGCAGTATCGCCGAGACCCAACCCACGGCTGTGCCCATATCTTCTTTATTAAACGAACCGCCAATACCGAAGCCGTCGAAGTCCATCGCGCCAATTACTCGCGCTGATTCCTCACGCAAATCTTGATGGCGCCCACCTTGAACAATACCAAACAAAGCAGGAGCTGGAGCTTGCTTATCAAAAAGTCTGGCCGAAGTCGCAGACTGAGGAGATCCGAGGACTTTTTTAGAAGCAAGCTCTTGCTCCTGGTTTAATTTTTTATGTTCTTCTAAACTTCTTTTAGCCCAGCGGTGTGTGCGCTCCATCGCTTGCTTCTGGTAATCATAATCGGCCGAGGGCGAAGTGCATTCGTCAAAAGCAAAAATAATATCCGCGCCTAAGTTATGTTGAATTTGCATTGAGCGCTCGGGAGTGAAGCGATGTTCCGAGCCATCAATATGTGATTTAAAAGTTACACCATCTTCATCGATCTTGGCGAGCTTCTGGCTGTGCGAAGTCGGACTTCCGGGCTCCTCGAAGTCCGACTTCGCACAGTCCTCAATCTTCTGCACGCCCTCCTTAGCAAATTTAGACACGCCGCCTTCACCAAAGGCCGCACCAAGCGAGAAGACTTGGAAGCCACCTGAGTCGGTCATCATCGGTCCCGGCCAATTCATAAAATTATGGAGGCCACCAGCCTTCGCCACTAGCTCATCACCCGGCTGTAAGTAGAGATGATAAGTATTCGCGAGCACCACCTGAGCGCCGAGGCTGTTTACCATTTCTGGAGTTAAAGCTTTAACAGTCGCTTTAGTCCCCACAGTCACAAAAGCGGGGGTCTTAATTTCCCCATGCGGTGTCGTGATAACCCCGGCCCTGCCTAAGCGCCCTGGAATCTTCTTCTCAATTTTAAAGCCAAATTCTTTCACAATTCCTATCTTAACATAATTTTTTAGTATAAAAATAAAGAGCACCTACGATTTACCTGGAATGGTAAACTTTCAGTGCTCATACTTTCTTGGTTAGCCTTAATTGCTTCTCTCCTAGGATCAAAACAATCAGTGGGCTGGGGGAACACAGATACTGCTTCAGTAGGGAAACGGCTTCATCCGAATCCCAAGTTGTTATGGCCATCACGGCCTACCCATAAACTCAAGGAAATAAGACGACACCCCTCCTCGTTCGGGGATCGGATCGTCCCGCTAGCTCCCGGCTAGCTTTGTCTTACCGACTTGCTTGTCTGCCCCTTGGGGGCTTTTTGGGGTTCCAACTTGCCAACTTGTCCACACCTAGAGCTTTACCTAGGAAACCCTAGTGCAGACTCTTACTATGGACACAGCTTGCTCCTCCAAACTTCAAGGATCAACTGTGTCTAATTTCAGTATAGCATACCCACAGAGTTTGTCAAGTACTTTATACCCGCCCAGACCTTGGGCTCTCCTCAGGTCTGGGCGGGAGTAGTAGTATAGATTAAAATAGGGCTAAAAATAAGGGTTATTTGACACTATTTAACTATATTCACTGGTTTGCCAGCGACAAAACTCTTAATATTCTCAATCGTGGTATTTAAGATACGTTGCAGAGCCTCCCAAGTATTGAAGGCATTATGCGGAGTAATAATGACATTGGGCATATCTATCAACAAATGATTCTCGAGAACCGTCTTCAAGTTGTGCTCGCCCGGATGCGCGCTGGTTAAGAAATTAAGTTCATCTTTAACTACCCCCTCTTCCTCTAAGACATCAAGACCAGCCCCAGCCAAGTGACCTGCCTTCAAGCTCTTAAGCAAGGCTTCGGTATCGACAATGGCACCCCGCGCTGTGTTAATTAGGTAAGCGCCTTTTTTCATCCTAGCGAGAGTGTCAGTATTTATTAGATGGTGATTCTCGGGCACATAAGGCACATGGAGAGTAACGACATCGGCTTGCGCCAAGACTTCTTCAAACGGCAAATATTTATAGTTCATCTTGGTCGCATAGGCCTCATCAGGGAATTTATCAAAAGCGATAATATTCATATTGAAACCTGTGGCAATCTCAATAACATTCTTGCCAATCTTACCGGTACCTACTACCCCTAAAGTCTTACCCTTGAGATCAAAACCACGCAGGCCAATAAGACTGAAGCTCCCTGTCTCCTTGATCCGATCGTTACTCTCCGCTACCTTGCGCGAGAGATTAAGTAATAGAGCAAAAGTATATTCGGCCACGGTGTCTTCACCATAACTTGGCACATTGGCCACTACCACTCCATGGGCTTGGCAAGCCGAGGTATCAACATGATCATAGCCAGTCGAACGAGTCGCAACCATTTTGAGATTGGGAAAATGAGCGAGAACTGACTCGCCAATAATTGAGTCAACAAAAACGGAGATAATATCCGCACTATTATCAGCGGGAAGTTTGGTCTCGTCTAACGGCCCGTCTATTATTACCACTTCATCCCCCAAAGCAAGCTTCTCTATATACTTCTTCTCCCACGCTTCTAATTCAAAAAAGAAAATTTTCATTTTAATTTTGTTTATTTCGGATATTTTTTCTCCGCGGCTTCGATGATTGATAAAGTTTTGATAACAGAGTCCGGCGAGAGGGAGATACTGCCAATCCCTGCCTTAACCAAGAAGTCGGCAAACTCAGGATAATCGGATGGAGCTTGGCCACAGATACCGATATATTTGTTTTGGTCGTTACAGGCCTTAATCGCCACCTCAATCATCTTCTTGACGGCGGGATGATTCTCATTGGCAATATGATTGATAAGGTTGGAGTCACGATCAAGACCCAAGGTCAACTGAGCTAAGTCGTTCGAGCCAATCGACATACCGTCAAAAACCTCTAAAAACTCATTGGCTTCGACAACGTTCGACGGAATCTCACACATCACATAAACCTTAAGCGTGGGATCA
The DNA here is from genome assembly GCA_903825615.1 of Candidatus Vogelbacteria bacterium. Taxonomy (GTDB): domain Bacteria; phylum Patescibacteriota; class Minisyncoccia; order Phycocordibacterales; family XYD1-FULL-46-19; genus CAIPHT01. Next base: position 4,174 of record CAIKBK010000062.1, read on the forward strand.
GCTTGACGATCCAAACCGGCCTCCTCCATAATCGCAATGACTTGCTTGGCTTCTTCAACGGTACGACAGAAAGGAATCATCGGCACAATATTAGTGAGACCCATCTCGGTGCGCACCTTATACATGGCTCGGCACTCGAGAGCAAAAGCGCGGCGGAACTTGGGATCATAGTAACGCGAAGCGCCACGCCAGCCAATCATTGGATTCTCCTCATGGGGCTCATAGAGATCACCACCAATCAAGGTACTGTACTCATTGGTCTTGAAATCGGAAAAACGAATAATAACCTCGCCTGGGTAGAAGGTCGAAGCAATCATGGCAATACCTTCGGCTAGTTCGCCAACATAGTAATCAGTCTTACTGCCATATTCAATTGTTAATTCATCGATGGCCTTAACTGCCTTCTTCGCGCGCGGATCCTTGCTCTTCTTGATAATCTTATAATCAAGCAGGGCATTGGGGTGAACCTTGATATAAGAACTGATAATAAATTCCAGACGACCAAGACCCACACCCGAGACCGGCAAATAGAAATTGCGGAAGGCCTCATCGGGCGAACCGATATTCAACATGACTTTGGTCTTAGTCTTAGGCAAGTGATCTAAATGATGTTCCTTTTTCTCGAAATCTAATTTGCCTTCATAAACAATACCCTCTTTACCAGACGAGCAGTCAACCGTTACTAATTGACTATTTTTGAGAACTTTGGTGGCTTTGCCAGTACCAACAATACAAGGGACGCCAAGCTCGCGCGAGACAATAGCAGCGTGACTAGTACGGCCACCCTTCTCGGTGATAATGGCTGAGGCAATCTTCATAATTGGTTCCCAATCTGGATCAGTAATCTCGGTCACCAGAACTTCACCCTCCTTGAAAGAGCTCATCTGTTTGGCTTCCTTGATAATATGCACGCGACCAGTGGTAATTTTGGCACCAACGGCTGTGCCCTTAATTAATTCGGTGCCTTTTTCCTTGAGTACATATTCTTCGTAAACAGCCTTATTTTGATTAGCGTGAACAGTCTCCGGTCTGGCTTGAACAATAAATAATTCGCCTGTCTTACCGTCTCTCGCCCACTCCATATCCATCGGTTGATATTTGCCCTTCTTTTTTGAGAAATATTTCTCAATCGTCAAACCCCAAATAGCCAGCTTATTGATTTCCTCATCCTTCAAACAGAATTTATTAATCTCGGCCTTAGGGACAACAACTTTCTTGGTCCCACGTTTATCATAAATTAATTTAACATCTTTATGACCGAGAGTCTTAGATAAAATAGCATTATAACCCCGCTCCAGCGATGGCTTGAAAACAAAGAACTCATCGGGAGTTACCCGACCTAAAACAATGAATTCACCCAGGCCATAGGCGCCGTTAATTACAATAACCTTGTCAAAACCGGTTTCGGTATCAATAGTAAACATCACGCCCGAACTGCCAATATCACTGCGCACCATCTTCTGGACGCCAACAGACAAAAGAACATCAAACATCGAAAAGCCTTTATCAACGCGATAAGAAATAGCGCGATTGGTAAAGAGCGAAGCCATACATTTGCGCACTGCCAACATCAACTCTTTATCACTATTGATATTCAAAAAAGTTTCTTGCTGGCCAGCAAAGGAAGCGCCAGGAAGATCCTCAGCCGTGGCTGATGAACGGACAGCCACATCAGTCGCCTTGGTATGGTAGTTGGAGCTTAATTTATGGTAAGCCTCAATAATCTCAGATTTAAGTTCGTCAGGCAACTCTTCTTTGATAATCATTCCACGCACCAGCGCCCCACGTTTCTGAAGATCTTTAATATTATGAGTATTCAAATCAGTAAGAACTTCTTTAATTCTTTGTTTCAAACCTGTCTTTTCCAAAAAATAGGAGTAGGCATAAGCCGTAATCGCAAAACCATTGGGAATACTAACTCCTAGCGGAACAAGATTATTAAACATTTCACCAAGGGCAG
>CAIKBK010000063.1 GCA_903825615.1 Candidatus Vogelbacteria bacterium
AACAAAATAAACAAGAGCCGGCACAAGAGTATCCGTACCCTTGAAAATGACACTATCTATAGCATTGAAAAAAGACAGGGTCCCTTGCATTACCAGTTATTATACCCCAGTTTTTATTTTATGACCACAAATTTACCTTCAGGATTTTTTTTGAAAAATTTAGGATTCTGGAGATTAACAAGAATAGTATTAGTTTTGACCCGGCGCTCCTTTAAGACTTTTTCAAGCACTTGGTCACGGGTAAGTGGGCCATTCTCTTTAATTAAACGCTGAATAACTTCAATAACGGTACCCTTAGAATAACCCCATTCAGTCAGGGCATATAAACCGCGACCCACCAAGACAAAACGCCCATCTTTGATCAACTCATTGTGACAAGTGGCGGGGTGAGCGGTACGATCAAAAGTTTTATTGATTTTCTTAGCAACATCAGCAAAGTGCATTGGCTCTTTGTTTTGGCGCAAAACCAAGTAAGCATAGTCGCGGATACCGCGCATGCGAATATTGGGTGAAGCGGCCAAACCCCATTCACCAAGAGGATTCTTGGCTAAGAGTTTAGATAAGAGCAACCATTTGTCGGCAAACTGGTCAACTTTGGGGTCCTCCGAAACTTCTTTGATATTTTTTAATTCAACCAAAAACTTTTTAACCAACTCTGGCTCAGAGACAAGATCACCTTCCGAAAAGTTCGCACAAAGATTCTTGAGTGACTGATGAACCTTATCGGCAAAAAGAGGATTAGTCGTCCAGCGGTAATGGAAGTCATCGTCTTCTTTGAATTTAGTAAAAGCCTCAGAAACAACCAAAATAAAATGAATATGATTCTGGGTGGATTTGTCTTTAGCTAAAGACTCTAAGAATATTTGCTCATGAACAACACCGCCAAAATCATCCACAGATTTTTTAAGCTGGTTAAAAGCCGTTTCGGCTCCCATATAGGCCTTAGACTTCTTAATAAGATTTAAGGCAAAAGCCTCAATCTGGCGAACACGTTCGCGAGTGATTTTATATTCACCACCAATAGCCTCTAGCGTCTCACGCTTAGCGACTTTGCCCAAACCATAACGTTTAGTAAGAACGTCACGACTACGGACAGGCAACTCAGCCAAAAGCTTCTTGGTTATGTCTTTAAATGCCATATTCATATTGTTATAGTTGTATCATTAAACCCTAAACAAGTCAACTGTTTAAAAGCCGTGTTATAATATGTTGAAATATAAGGGTTTTTTCTTGGCTTAAACAACTAGGTTTAGTAAGCGGTTGGGTATATAAATGATTTTTTTAGGCACTTTATCCCCTACCCATTTCTTGATTTTGGCATTAGCCAGAGCCATTTTTATAGCTTCTTTTTCTTGAAGATCAGCCGGGACAGTTAAAAGCTCTCTGGTTTTGCCATTAATTTGAACAACGAGAGAAATAGTAGCACTTTTAAGTTTGGATTCGTCATGTTCTGGCCATTTGGCTAGATGAATAGAACCCTTTTGGCCTAACTGTGACCATAATTCTTCGGCTAAGTGAGGAGCGAAAGGGGCCAGCATTTTGAGAAAAGCTTGCCAATCTGCCACCAGTATAACCTCGGCCTTCTCCCACTCATTAGTAAGAATCATTAGGGCCGAAACAACGGTGTTATAGTTAAAATTATTGATATCAGCGGTAACTTGCTTGATAGTTTTATGGAGTAAGATTTCCAGTCTCTTGTTATTAATTTGTGGTTTTCCCTTAGGAATTACCTTATTTGCCAAGCGCCAAACTTTTTCTACAAAGCGTCTCGCCCCCATTAAGTTATCAGTGCTCCAAGAAGCACCTTGTTCAAAGGGTCCCATAAACATCTCATAAACGCGTAAGGTATCAGCTCCAAAATCGCGTACAATATCATCGGGGTTAACAACATTACCCCAACGCTTGCTCATCTTGCGATTGTCAGCGCCCAAGATCATTCCTTGATTCTTGAGTTGGGCAAAAGGTTCAGCCTGACTAACTATTCCAATATCAAACAAAAACTTGTGCCAAAAACGAGCATAGATTAAGTGGCGAGTCGCATGCTCGGTCCCCCCCACATACATATCAACCGGCGACCAATATTTCTCCTTTTTCTTAGCGACAAGAGTTTTAGTATTCTTAGGATCAATGTAACGCAGGTAATACCAAGACGAACCGGCCCATTGGGGCATGGTGTTAGTTTCTCGCTTAGCCTTTTCTTTGCAAATGGGGCACTTCACATTAACCCATTTAGTAATAGCTGAGAGTGGTGATTCACCTGTCCCTGTCGGCTCATAACTCTTAACTTTAGGCAAAATAACTGGTAAATCCTTCTCGGGGACTGGCACTGGTCCACACTTGGGACAATGAATTATTGGAATTGGTTCACCCCAATAACGTTGACGAGAAAAAACCCAGTCACGCAGTCTATATTTTGTTACCATTTTTCCACGAACCAACTTGGTTATGGCGCCCCGGGCTTTCTCACTTGGAAGACCATTAAAGTCACCAGAATTGATTAATTTCCCTTCTCCGCTGTAAACGGCAGAAAAAATTATTTCGTGCTTATTCCCGTGAAAAAACAATGAACAATTTTTCCCAGAGGAAATTTTTTTGTAAGAATCTTGATTACCAACCCTGTTCATTTCTAAGACCTTGACGATCTTGGAACTTTCCTTGTTCAGGATATGGTAAGCATGAATAGTTGGAGCCATCGGCTCGCTTGAAATTGCTATCGCCCTGATTTCATTAGCTAATTTACCTTTGTCTTCATCGTGGATATTTACACTAAAGTAACCATCCTTGGTCGGTTTGGCCAGAACATCTATAATTGGTATCTTATATTTAACAGCAAAATACCAGTCTCTGTCATCGTGGGCGGGAACCGCCATAATCGCCCCTGTACCATAATCTGGCAAAACATAGTCAGCTACCCAAATAGGAATTTCCTGTCCATTGGTTGGATTGATGGCTGTCAAACCTTCTAATTTAACTCCTGTTTTATCTTTAGATAAGGCGGTGCGCTCTATCTCGTTACGTTTAATGGCTTGAGCTACATATCTTTTGACCTCTTTGATATTATTAATTTGCTGGGATAACCTCTCGACTATTGGATGTTCTGGCGCAACAACTAAGTAGGTAGCTCCAAAAAGAGTGTCAGCGCGAGTGGTGAAGACTTTTACCTGGTCTGGTTTGCCTTTCGTTTTGACTGAGAAAGAAATTTCTGCTCCTTCACTTTTACCAATCCAGTTACGTTGCGATTCTTTGACTGATTCGGGCCAATTTAAACCATCAAGATCTTTGAGTAAGCGTTCGGCATAATCTGTAATTTTGAGCACCCATTGGCGCAGCGGTTTCTTCTCCACTTCCGAACCACAACGTTCACATTTGCCGTTCTCTAAGTCTTCATTGGCAAGCCCAGTCTTACATGACGGGCACCAATTGATCGGCTCCGATGATTCAAAAGCTAAACCTTTTTTATAGAGTTGAAGAAAAATCCATTGGGTCCATTTATAATATTTAGGATCAGTGGTGTTAATTTCGCGTGACCAATCATAATCAAAACCAATTTTTTCTAATTGGCCTTTGAATTTTTTTATATTCTTTTTGACGGCAATATCCGGATTAATTTTATTCTTGATGGCATAATTCTCCGCTGGCAAACCAAAAGCATCCCAGCCCATCGGGTGCAGGACATTAAAGCCATTCATGCGCTTAAAACGCGAGTAAATATCAGTGGCAATATAACCCTTCGGATGCCCAACATGAAGCCCATCACCCGAAGGATAAGGGAACATGTCCAAGACATAAGCCTTGGGCTTCTTGGCCCCTTCCCTAGTTTGATAAATTTTATTATCACTCCAAACTTTCTGCCACCTATGTTCAATCTTGCTATGGTTGTATTTGACTGCTTGCCCTGCCGTAGCTTTAGCGGAGGATGGCCATTTCTTCTCTATTTTAGAGTGCTCATATTTGGCAAATTTAGAACTAGTTTTCATATTTATACTTTAACACGAAAAAGCTCAGCGTCAAAAATTACCGATAGACAACAAGTTGCTTTTCTGCTAATAATGAGTTTGGAAAATTGGTGGCTGAGCGACAACCGCTTAGCTGTAATGTAAGGAGATAGGAACCATGCCAGTAAGCCCGGAACGCATTAGGGAAATCGAGGAACAGATAAGGTCATTGATTCAAGAGGTAATACCACCTGCCACGGAGATGGATTTGGCCACCCTCGAATCGGCCGAGTGGACGACGGCACCAGCAACGCAAATTGGAACTGCCCAAATCCATCGGGTCGTCCTTGTCGGCAGTGACGGCCAGGTGCTAACCATCTTCTCGGGGAAAGACTTCAAGGTCAAGGATTACGAAAAGAAGGCGGGACCCCGCGAGAACTTGGACCATCTTCAGGGTCACTACTTCCACCGTGATATCATTCCCGTCATTGACCTCAAAGACTTCGAGGATTAGGCCGGGGGCACCTCTGTTCCAACAACCAACCGTCCGGCTCCTTGGAGCCGGACGGTGTAATTTTTAAAAAATAATTCTAATTTTTTTCGATTTTGATGATTTTACCATCATCAAGACGGATTATTTTTTGTGCTAGTTTGCCATAGGGCTCTTCGTGGGTCACCATAATAATCGTCTGCCCTTCATTATGAAGTTTAACGAAGATATCCATGATCATCCGTGAGGATTCATTATCAAGATTAGCGGTTGGCTCATCAGCAAAGAGAATATTGGGACGATGAGCAATAGCGCGGGCAATACTGGCTCGTTGTTGTTCGCCTCCAGACAATTGGCTTGGCAATTGGTTAAGATGTTCACCCAGACCAACCCGAGCTAAAGCCTCGGTCGCAACCTGATAGGCATTTTTTTTCTTCATCCCGCGCATAAGAAACGGCACCGCTACATTCTCGAGAGCGGTTAAATCCGGGATCAAAGCATAATCTTGGAAAACGTAGCCTAATTTTTCGAGGCGAAACTTGGTTTTTTCTTCAAGACTCCAATTATGCACATCGTTATCATCGATATGAATCTCACCTGAATTTGGCTCATCAAGCAAACTCATTTGATACATTAAAGTGCTCTTGCCAGCACCTGAACGGCCCATGATAGCGATAAATTCACCGGTCTCCACTCGTAGATCAATACCCTTAAGCACTGTTGTCACCACCTCGCCATCCTGAAAGGATCTTTTTAAATTTTTTACTTCTATCATATTTTTAATTCCTACCTAAAATTGAATCTAAAGTATTCTTGCGCACAATCATGCGCGCTGGGAGATAGCCGGCAATAATTGTCGACAAAACTAATAATGATAAACGTAAGAGTGAGGACGATATTGGGGCGACCAAAATACCGTCGCTAAAGGGAAAATCAATTGGATTAGCGTTAAGATAAGGTACCATTAGGCCATAAACAATTACCAAACCAAGGGCTGAACCGACGATCGCATAAAAAATAGATTGGAAAATGTAGGATAATTCAATGGCGTGGCCAGAAATGCCAATGCCCTTCAAGATGCCAATAAACTTGCGACGAGTGATGGCATTGATAAAAATAACAATAAAAATAGTGATAGCCGCCACGACGAGACCCAGCGAGCTAAAGATATTGCCCAAAATGGCAAAGGTCATAATCATATCTTTAATAAATTTAGGCTCAGCATCGGTGAAGGTTTGCACTCGGGCCATTTGCCCAATACCCTGAGCGATAAGGGCGTCACGCAAGGCAACAGGATCAACTCCTGGTTTCAGTTTAATCGCAATCTCGTTAACATTGTAGTCACCGCGACCGATAAGGTTCCGCAATTGCGAGGCATCCATATAAACTCTCATATTGGTCTCGTCAACCTTGCTCTTGGTTATACCCTTAACAGTAACTTCGCGGACATTGCCGTTAATCGTCAGTCTAATCTTTGTTCCGGCTGAGACATTTTCTAGAGTATTAAAAACAGCACTTTCAATTGGAAAATATTTTTTAGTCAAATAAGATCCTAATAGAATTTGATCAAAATCACCTGGGGCAAGATAGGAACCTTCAACCAAGATATTAGAGAGGCCAGAAATCTTATTTTCCGCAATGGGATCAATACCGGCGACCGAGGCCGAGACAGTGTTAAGAATCTCAGTATCTTTGTGTTGTATCTTATAATCAGCCTCAAGCATTGCACTTTGGAGATAACGTGGACTAAAAGCCTCAATTCTAGGCTCTTTATCTAGCACAGCAATAACCGCTGGGCTATTCTCAATATAGGTTTTACCCTTAAGAGTGGAGATAAAAATGTCGCTAGTGTACTCAACTCGCACTGCATCAACAGCTCCCTGTATCAAACCAACAAGAATACCCGAGACCACCACCAGATTAAGAAAGGTCAAGGTCATAACCACCACAATAAGAGCGTTGGTCCAAAGACTGGCCCGTCGAACTTGCCTGATGGCCAGAAATAAACCTAAGCGATAATTAATAAAGGAAAACATGCTAATTAGCTTGGGGATTGAGTATTACCTGGTCGCCCTCTTTGAGGCCACTTAGGATCTCAGTCAGACCAAGTGTTCCAACTTCACCAGTGATAATTTCCTTTTCTGTGATCTGGTCATTACCATTAATAAGATTAACAAACCTTTTACCATCGCGTACGATAATAGCACTAGACGGGATGGCAATAGTATCCGGTTTCTTTATTGAAGTAATTAACAAATTGGCTGTCATACCCGGTTTTATTCGTGGATTCTCAGCTAAGAACCGTAGCTTGGTCTTATAAGTTGAAACGCCATTGCGAATTGTCTCGGCTGGATCAATTGAGATAATCTTGGCCGAAAAAACAACCAGCGAACCATAGGCATCGAGGGTGACTTCAGCCGAATTACCGACTGCCAAGTTTGCAATGTAAATCTCTGGGACAAAACTCTCGATTTGATAAAGGCCAGCATTGATCATCCCAACACTAGCTTGGCCAGCAATGGCCTGCTCACCAGTTTTAATGTCGAGACGAATTATAACCCCACTAAATGGAGCCCGCAAGAAGCAGTCGGCATAAGCTTTCTCCTTCTGGGCCACAATAATTTCTTGGGTTCTTATATCGAGCGGAACATTCTTTAGACTATCTCTTTTTTCTCCCAAGGTGGTAAGGACAGCATCTACGGCAACAACCCAGGTTTGGACGTTGGTTCGGTCATTAACTAGATCAACTGAGCGATTACTTGGATCAGTTTCGTAATTATAAAGATAATCAACTAAGGTTTGAAGATCCTTGGTGGCTTGAGACAGGAGTTGGGTCGTCTGGTAGGTTTCTTCAGTGATAACAACAATTGCTTCGTTAGAAATAGGTTTACTCATCCCCTGTAGATCAGCCGAATTTTTGTCATAAGCCCTTTTGGCTGTCCAAAAACTAGACAAGGCCTTGTTGTAATACCCACGAGCTTTATCATTGGGTAAATTCATTTTGTAAGTAGAAACAGTATAGTTGTTTATAATCGAATCCATCCCATCTACAACAGACGGAAATTCAATAAAAGCTCGATTAACACTAATCAGGCTGTCTTCATAATTCTTAGTAAGGCCCTTATTGGTCTCGCTGGCCACAGAACTCTCAGTTATCTTAGCTAGGGCAATTTTGGCATTCTGTAGGTCAAGTTCGGCATTACGTGAGTCAAGTTGGGCGATTATTTGACCAGCACCAACAGTACTACCGACCTGAACGTTAACACCAGTAACTCGGCCACTTTGGGTAAATCCGAGTTCAACGCTCTTAGCAGGGATCACTTTACCCGAGACCGAGACGGTTTGGATAAAATCACTTTTTTTGATAGTTAAAATTTCGGCCTTACCATTGCCATTCTTAGTCCAAATAAAATAACCAGCCACTAAAACAACAATAACGATAACAATTGAAACTACCCAATATTTTTTTATTTTTCCTAGCAAATTACTCATAAATTAATCAATTAACGCCAATTTGAGCAAAACCGTGTTTCTAATAAGGCAATTATAACAATAACTAGAATTTAGTCCAAGATACCCTTAAGCAAAGAAAGTAGCTCTTGATGGTCAAAAACTAGGTGATCAGCTTCGGGACGAAGCCTCTCGACGGCCGAGAATTGGCTGACAATGGCAATATTGTGAGCAAGACCAAGAGGATTAACATGAATA
>CAIKBK010000064.1 GCA_903825615.1 Candidatus Vogelbacteria bacterium
AATCATTTCTTTCCAACTTTTTTCTTCTGGGCCAGCACCGGCCAAAACAAGACTGACTTGCGGAACTTTTTCTTTTATTAAAGCTAGGGCACGGAGGATGATTTCCCCCCGTTTCTCAATCGCAAATCGGCCAGCATAGGCAATGGTAAATGAATTAAGAGGAAAACAGCTTGCTGGTTGAAAATTTTCAAGATCAACAATATTAGAGACAATTTGATGTTGACGATTAAAACCCTCTTGGCTCAAGGCGGAAAAAACTGCCTGAGAAGCTGTCGAAACAAGTTGGCAATGATTATAGAACCAGGCTTCATAACCAGCGGCAACCCGCGCAACAAAACTTTTGGCAATCGGACTATAGATAGCAAATTCGGAACAAATCGAGTGGTTGGTGCCAACCAAAGCAATTTTTAGCCAAGAAGCGGCCCAGAGAGCTTCTAACCCGGCACCAAAAATCGATTGAGTATGAATTATGTCGAACGCCTCTTTTTTAAGCTGGCGATAGCCAACCCCCAGAGGAATAACCATTCGTCCGGGTATCTTACCCCAAAAAGGCAACGAGGGTAAGCGCTTGACAGTAACTCTCTCCCCAAGATCAAGTTCACTTGTCGCTAAGCCCCGCCGGCGAAAATCACGAGGAGAAAAACGCGGAGCAAAAACAATTACTTCATGGCCGTGCTCGCCAAGCGTTCGGGCCAAGATGGCGGTAGCATCCTCCATCCCCCCCAAACACGGATAAAACGAATCAACAAAAATCGCAATTTTCACGTTATTTTTGAATATTATTTTTTCGACTCTGACGCCAATAATAAAAGCTTACACCGATAATCACCGCAATGGCAACCGAGGTAATCGCGGCGAAATAATCCAAGTAAACGAACACTTTTTGATAAGCATCGCCAATAAAGTAACCGATAAGCATCAGAATGGCTGTTTTAAAAATTTCGATAGTGAGACCATAACGAAGAAAGCGGGAGAAACTATACTTCGCGAGACCAGCACCAGCTAAGACAGCGGCGACGGCAATATGGGGTGTAATTTTGGCGGTGAGAAGAATCTTGCCACCATGATTATCAAAATGATTTTTTAGCTTGATAGTTTGCTCTAAGTCCAGACCGATCCAGTGTCCCCAACGCCTAATGAGAGGCGGACCACCCCAATAGCCAATAAGATAATAAATAACGTCACCCAGTAAGTTGGCCAGAATGAGAAGAAAATAAGCAATAAAAAAATTGAGAATCCCAACGGCCGAGAACCAACCGCAAATAACAGCAATAATCGGCCCCTCTAAAAAAGCGATGGGAAAAATTAACAAATAACCATAGGTCTTAAGCAGGGCAATAACTTCGACTATAGTGAACATGTGACCCCACCGGGAGTCGAACCCGGATTAACGCCTTGAGAAGGCGACGTCCTAACCATTAGACGATAGGGCCAAAAATGGACATAAAAATAATAACATTTACGGCCTCTTTGGGCAACAGTTTAGGGTTGACGAAATTCCTAGATTTTGCAACAATAGCAAAAGCCGAGGGGTGACTTCCGACCCCCCCGAGCGCCCCGACCCCGTCGAACTGCCACTGGCATTTCAGTCTCGACGGGGTTGATTTTTTGTTTACGCACCGTTGACGTAACTGGTTATTTATGGCAATATTAGACAAGAGTTCGAAACCAAGTTGGGAGTAGGACAAAGTAGGACGAGTTGTCAAAAGGAAGGTCTGCTGGGGTCCGTCCCCTATTGCTCGGTCCGCCCGAGGTCAAGCAGGTCACTATGCGCTTAAGTAGCGCAAGGAAGGAGATCGTTATGTCGACAATGTTTTTGTTCTGGGCAGTGGTTGCCCTAGCCACCGTACTCGTCGGATTGCTAGCCATAAAATTTCTGGTAATAAACCCGCGAAAGAAGAGGAGGCTAGAAGAAATACTTGAGGGCTTCTATGGTTGCACTCTCGCAGAAGCTGTGAAGTCCTGCAAGGCAAATGGTATCAGGTTCGATTCTCCGAGCTTTAGAGGATTACTAGGCCTTCGGCCCGACCTGGTGGGTCGCGCCTATGGAGCCCTGCTCAAAGCGACTGGCGTGACAAATAAGACAGCCGACTGTGAAATAGGCGATAAGTCACTCGGACGCCATGACCCTCTTGTCATCTTCTTAGCTGAAGAGTTGGTCAATCTCGGCCATTGCCCTTTCACAGAGGGATTCATCAAAGGAATGACGGGGCGATACCCAGAATACGCGGCTGGCCTTCGCAAAGCGTTCATTGATGCCGAGAGAGAAAAGAAGAAGCGTTCTCTGGAAGAGAGAACGCTCACCATGGAAGCACGAGAAAAGACTAGTCAGATCTGGGTAAGAGCCCCGCGAAAAAAACCCGAAAATAGAAGGTTCTGGTGAGAGTTGGTTCGAGGCGGAATAACTCGAACAAGCCCCCGACGTCGCAGTAGCGACGTCGGGGGATGTTTTTTTATCTGCCGTTGACGTAACTAATTATTTATGGCAATATTAGACAAGAGTTCGAAACCAAGTTGGGAGTAGGACAACAGGTTGTCAAAAGTTGGCTCGGGGTCACGCCCCGATTGCCCGGTCCAGCCGGGGTCAAGTCAACCACTGTGCCTCACGGGCACGAAAGGAGAGGGTTATGAACAGTACTTGGTTTTCGTTATTGATTGGCGTGGTAGTGAGTTTGTTTCTTTATCTCGGTATCTTCAAGAAATACCAAGAAACAAAAGCTCTGGAAAAGAAAAACCGAGCGGATAAAGACAGACAGGTGCGCGAGGATATGTTGCGAACCCTCCTGACTCGAGCCTCACTCGAAAAGTTCAAAGAAATTGTCGAGAAGCTCGGCTGGGTGAGAAAGGACGCCGATGGTAATTGGCGGATGTTCTTACCCCGAGAAGACTATGCTTCTTCTCGTATGGTCGGGGCAGTCTTTGGTAATATCAGCAAAAATCGAGAAGAGTGGAAAAAAGACGGGGATATCTCGGGCTTGACTCCTGGGGAATTGGTGAATGAAGTCATCAAAACCTATAAAAAACGACTTGATATTGATGATTTCGTCAAAGGGGTGGAGAATAAAATCGAAAATGCCGAAGACACCTTAAGCTTCCAAGGTCGGGTGGCATCAGCTCTCGCCCAGAATATGGGTCGCGCCGAGAAAGAAGAGATAGAGGAAATAATCTCGGCCGGCATGGACGCTTCCGATATCAACCTCCAAGAAGATTGACGAGGGACAACCAAGGAAAGGAACGGCTCACCGGGGGCGTTGTCGCGAAGATGACGCCCTTTTGTTATGTCCATTCTTTTTCCTGACGCACGAGAAGTTTGTCTTTAAGTTCGGGGTGAAGCATCACCTCCTCAACTACTTTCTCCATCCTAACCGCTTGCGACCCTTTCACAAATATCACATCCCCTTTCTTAAGATGATCTTGTAAGAATTTGCCCGCTTCAATCGAATCATCAAAATGTTTTATTTTTTTAATCGAATATTTTTTCTCAAGCAAAGCGCTATCTATAAACTTAGCGCGCAAGCCGACAGTAATAACAAGGTCGCAGAACTCAGCCGCTTGATAGCCAATTTTTTTATGCGCCTCGACAGTCATTCCACCCAACTGAAGCATATCCCCCATCACCGCTATTTTTCTGCCTTCAGTTTTAAAACTCTCTAAGGCAATTAGACCCGCGCTCATCGCCGCCGGCGAAGCATTATAGGTGTCATCTAAAATCATTGTTCCCTTAATGCCCTCGATCAGCCTCAATCTCCCAGCCGGTGGCAAATAATTAACAAAAGAATCTATCATCTCGACCATATTAAGGCCAAGTTTCTCGCCAACAGCCAAGGCAGCGAGCACGGGATAAATTTGATGATTACCAATAACACCAGGGATCTTAACCTCTAAATCTTTCTCGTTGTGATGAAGTTTAAAAGCGAGTCCCGCCGGCAATTCGTGACCGTTCTTTCCTTCATAAAAGGTCTCCCCTAGACCCGTGCGGTAATCAGCTTGATTACTCTGGCCATAAGTAAAAACCTCCGCTTTGATATCGGGAACAAATTTAAGAGCATTATCATCGTCGGCATTGAGTAAAACAAAGCCTTCCACCGGTACCGACTTGGCAAGCGCCATTTTCTCTTCAATCACTTCATCTTTAGATTTAAAAAATTCCATATGCACCGGCACCTCGGGCAAGAGCGTGGTCACCACCACATCAAACTTAACCCATTTGAGAATATTCCTAATTTCGCCCGGATACTCCAAACCCACCTCCAAGACCAGCCACTTAGGGTAAGACTTCTTGCCCCAAATTTGGCGCAAACCATAAATTATAATCTCAAGCCAGCCCAGAGGATCATTCCAAGCTGAGTGACAACCGAGAATGGTGAGGGGTAAACCAATATTACTGTTATAACTCTTCTCGCTCTTACGCACCGACAAACCCCCGTCCGACAAGACGCGATAGATGGCATCTTTGGTTGAAGTTTTACCGACACTGCCGGTAACCCCAATAATCTTGGGATGATACTTATCAAGAAGCAATTTAGCTTCCCATTGGAGGATCCTGGTGATTATAGCTTTGAAGGCTTTTTTCATAAAAATTAGCGATCCGGTGCGACTTGGTAATAGTTTAGCAGAAAACGAGACGTATTAACAAATGGCGTCGTAAGAGTCTCCGAGGAGTAACGCACGCCCTTGGGGTTGACCATAAACATAAAAATAAGAAAGCGCGGATTATAAGCTGGGAAATAGCCAAAGAAGGAATGGAGGTAACGGTCTTCATAATACTTACCATTATCGGCATTGACCATTTGCGCCGTACCGGTTTTGGCGGCAATGGAATAGCGCTCCATTTTGACCTTCGGCATCTTGGTGTCGACAACGGCCGTGAGCATGCGAGTAATCTCCTCACTAGTCTCCTTCTTAATTACTTGGCGACCAATTGTTGGTTCGATTTTTTGCTTTAATTGATTTTGATAGTCAATTTCTTTAACAATGTGAGGGGTAACAAGATAACCACCATTCCCGAGTGCTGACATCGCGCGGACCAAACTAATGGGAGTAACAGCAATACCTTGACCAAAAGAGGCGGTCGCGTAGTCAACCAAACGCGGGCTCTTAAGATTCTTGGTCAAGTTGGTGGCCTCGCCCGGCAAATCAATACCGGTCGGTTCGGTAAAGCCATAAGCCTCAAAATATTGGCGAAAGCGATCTTGGCCCAACCGCTCGGTAACAAACGAGGCCCCAACGTTAAGCGACTGATTGAGCACTTCTTGCATTGGTATTACTCCGCGCGCTCGATCATCATAATTACAAATTTCTTTTTTATTTAAAGTGATACAACCCTTATCGTTATAAGTCGTCTTAGCAGTAACGGCCCCAGCGTCAAGGCCCGCCGCCATGGTCAGCGGTTTAAAGATAGAGCCGAGCTCGTAAACGCCTTCAACTAAAGGATTAGTCAGGGCCGACAAATCTGTCTGTTTGCCCCCCGGGTCAAAGTTGGGCCAAGCACCCATAGCCACAATCTCACCCGTCTTCGGATCAATAATTAAACCAGCAATTTGATCAGCTTGCCATTCAGCCTTAACTTTTATCAGCTCTCCTTCAAAAAACTTCTGAACCACCGGCTCAATCGTGGTAATCACGTCACCCTCGGCCCGAGCGGTCTTCCCCGAGACCGAGCTGCCGATACCAGAAAAAATCTCGACAAAGAAATTGGCAAAAGACATTTCCTCTTGGCGCGAAAGAACTTTCTCATATTGACGCTCTAAGCCATAACGGCCAATAAAATCATCCCCTTTATAACCAAGCAGTCCGACCACGTGAGAAGCCGAATTACCAAAAGGATAGGAGCGTAACTTTTGTTTATAAATAGTGACACCCTTAATTCCCAATTTTTTTATGGCTTCAGCTTGATCAGGTGGAACCTTGGTGGCTATCTCCTCATAAGGATCAGTCTTATCGCTTACCCGCTTGGTAAAGTCTTCTGCCTCGAGCGGGATAATTTGATTGAGCCTAAAGTAGGTGCTGGAGGCGTCCTCTAAGATTCGCGGGTTAACAGTGATAAGGTAGGCCGTCTTTATCCCCGCCAAAGAAAAAATTGACCCATCTTTCTTCTGGGCCAGAATACTGCCACGGTCAAAAAAATTAGCGCTTGGTCTAAGATATTGTCGATCAGCCTTATCACGATAATATTCAGATCTCACAACCTGAATAAAAAAGAGACGAATTAAACATAAAAAGGCAATCAGCAAAAAAGCTAATGCCAACCAACCTATCCGTCCACGAAAATTATTACTAGATTTCATTATTAGCAGCTAGTAAATTAAGAGGTTGATTGCGGGTAGCAAAACTGGCATTGCCCAAAGCATCAACATAACCTAATTCCTTTACTAGCCCCAAATTAATACGGCTCATCTCTCCAAGGTAATCAGCCTCGAGGGCTGAAACCTGAGCCTCAAGTTGGACAATCTTCTCTTCATTGTCACTGCGCCCAACACCAGAAGAAACAGAACTACTTAAAAGATAGATATAAGAACCAGCCGTTAAAATCAGGCTAGCAATTAAAATCCATTTAATTTTGTTTTCCCAGTTTGTCATTTGTCTATTTGTTTATATTTTTTCAATTACTCGCAATTGAGCACTACGGGAACGTGGATTAGCTAATTCTTCTTCTCGACTTGGACCGATAGCTTTTTTATTAATTAAACGACCCTCACCGCTAGCAACTTTTTCTTTAAAAAAATTCTTGACTGTTCTGGCCTCTAAGCTATGGAAGGAGATGGCAGCAACCCTCCCTCCATGGCTTAATTTTTGCCAGGCGCCGGCGAGCCCTTCTTTTAAGGCGCCGATCTCATCATTAACGGTAATTCTTAGTGCTTGAAAAGTTTTGGTGGCAAAATGCGTCTTCCCGTGTAATCTCCCAGTGGGCATTGCCCCCTTAATAACCTCAACCAAGTCGAGAGTTGTCTCGATTGGTTTTTTTTGTCTCGCTTCAACTATCGCCCGAGCAATCCGCCGTGATAAGCGCTCTTCACCATAACCGTAGATGATATCAGCCAGACTCTCTTCGGCCCAAGTGTTCACTATCTCCCGGGCGGTCAAAGTGTTCTCATTGGGATTTGCGATTAGGGTCATGAGTAACGGCTCATCTTTTTGGAAAGTGAATCCCCGACCCGACGAATCAAAGTGTTCAGAGTTGAGTCCAAGATCGAATAAAACCTTATCTACCTCAGCGACTCCGACCTCATCAAGGGCCAACTTAATATTCCGAAAATTGGTATTTATAAAAATAGTCTCGCAAGATACACCCCTTAGATTCTCTTTGGCTTTGGCTAATAAACTAGCATCGGCATCAAGACCAATAAGTAGACCGGTCTTACCTAATTGCTTCGCCAACTCTCTCGCGTGCCCCGCCAGACCCAAAGTTACATCCATAACTTTGTCACCCTTCTTAACCTGTAGTAACTCAATTGTCGATTGTAAAAGAACTGGTACGTGCATACTAAAACATTCCCACTTCGCTGAGACGCTCGGCCAGCACGTCGGCCTGCTTCTCGACCTTATCAATATTCTCCTTCCATTTGCGATCATCCCAAATTTCAACCCGGTCATTCAAGCCAACTACTACCACGCGACTCTTGAGATCGGCAAAATCTTTAAGATGATCAGGGATTAGCACGCGGCCCATACTATCGATCTCTACCTCAAAAGCACTACCTAAAATAAAACGACTAAAGGAACGGGCGGCGCTTTGTGTCATAGGTAATTTGTCGATCTCGGCGCTAACCTTCTTCCAACCATCAAGAGTATAAGCAAAGAGACAGGAATCGAGACCTTTGGTAATAACCATTTTCTTACCAATCTCGCGACGAAAAGAAGCCGGCATAGAGATACGCTTCTTATCATCGATGGTGTGTCTAAATTCCCCAATTAACATTGCTTCCCATTTTATCCCACTTCATACCACTTAACAACAACCCCTTCCCACCCAAAACTGTGGATAAAAGGGGGACAACACAAAACCCCGCCAGACTCCTGTCGAGTTTGGCGGGGTTTTTAATTTTTATTTATTTCATCACGTTCCAGAGATTGGGGTCGCTCTCCCCGTCGATTTTGAACAAGACGACGCCTTTAAGGCCAATGGTCTTAGCTAATTTTACCTTAGAAGCAATAGCCACACTATCAGAGAGTACAGCATAACGATTCTGTCCTTCTTTAGTATAAGCAAAGGATAATTCGCCGGCACTATTGCGTATTGGTGTTGAACCCGTACTTTTAGCCAAGTCAGAGAAAGTCTTATAAGACAGAGCACTTAACTTCTTGTAATCATAATAAGTGCCCTTATCGATTACTTGATAAGCATAGCCATAATTAACCACTCCCAGCACCACCTTGTTGTAGTTAATCTCATGATTAGCGTAGGCCAACACTTTTTTCACAAAATCGATGTCGGCCACCGGCGTGTAGTAGCCAAGCGACTTCTTGCGTCTATTCAAGAGGATATCAATGGTCATCTGGTCATAAGCCATAATGCGCACTTCGTCGCAATACTTATTAAAAATTTCATAATTATTAGCATAACGAATCTCTTCGGGAAGGCTCAAGAAGCGTGAGGTCGGAGGCAAACGCGGTTCGATAGTACAAGAGAGAATTTTGTTATTTTTATGTAACTCAATAGACAAACTGCGAATAAAGGCACCGAAAGTATAAAAAACTTCAGCTGGTTTGTTCTCATAGTCGATATCAATACCGTCAAAGTTATTGGCCTTAACCAAGTCGCTAATTTGTTTGATATGAGCTAGACGCGACTTCTGAGTCGACATCGTTTTTTTAATGCCAGCACTATTAGTCCAGAGAATTGAAGGGATGATTTTTATTTTCTTAGTTTTGGCTTCAGCCGTCATTGCCACCCATGGCTCTTGATTAATCTTCATCGGATCCTTAATCACACCGTCAACCGTAACCTCGTACGAGAAAGGTAGAATAGTAGAAAGTTGAATAAGATTAGTTTGGGTCTCAGCCGTTGCTGCCGTCTTCTTCCAATATGGCACCCAGGCCGAAAATTCCAAGACCTTAGCTTGGGAAATAACGGGGGCAAACAAAATAAACAATATAAATAAAGCCTTTTTCATTTGTGCCTGCATTATAGCACAAAATTCTACTTATCGCGAGGGCGCATCAAGGGAAAAATTTGCCCTTCGCGAATGGGTTTGTCGAGGAGAAAGCTAAATAATCGCTCGGACAGGCCAAAACCACAAGTTGGGGGCATGCCATATTCAAGCGCTTCAACAAATTCGTCATCTTGCATTTGTGCCTCTTCATCCCCCGCCTCGCGTAATTTCATTTGATCTTGGAAACGCCCGAGCTGATCAATTGGATCATTTAATTCGCTAAAACCTTTGCCGTTCTCTGAGCCAGCAATTATCACTTGGAAACGCTCGACTAAATTATTATCTTTAGCACTGCGTTTAGCGAGAGGCTCCATCATCACCGGGACATTAATAAGAAAACCGGGACCAGAAATTTGTTTACGGCAATATTTCCATAGATTATCTACCGCACGATTTAAGTTAAAACCTTTTTTATCATACTGTACACCGAGCTCTTTTAATTTCTCTTCCATTTCCTTCAGACTAGCTTTGCTAATATCAATACCAGTTTTGTCTAAAATAGTTTGGGTATAATCATATCTGTCCCAGGTCTGGCCAAGGTCAACATCGAAACCTTTTATCTTGAATTGCCAGGTGCCAAAAGTTTTTTGCGCAATCTCTTTATATAACTCTTCGACAAATTTCATCCCCTGTTCATAATCAGCATAGGCCCAATAAAATTCCATCATTGAATAGTCCTGAAGATGCTCGGCATCCATACCTTCGTTACGAAAGATGCGCCCAATCTCAAAAACTTTAGAGAAACCAGCAACCATTAAGCGCTTAAGCCAAAGCTCGGGCGCAATACGCAAATAAACATCCATGCCTAAGGCGTTATGGTGAGTAATAAAAGGTTTGGCGTCAGCGCCACCGGGAATATTTTCTAGAATAGGGGTATCTACCTCTAAGAAGCCATGTTTGAGCATAAAACTCCGAATTGTCTGCCAAAAGATTGAACGTCTCTCGACAATGGTGCGAATCTCGGGGTTAGTGAGAATATCGAGGTAGCGTTTGCGCAGTCTCTCTTCTTCGTCTTGCAAACCAGCCCATTGGTCAGGCAAGGGACGCAAACTCTTGGCTAAAATTTTCCAACTTACGGCTTGGATTGTTTTTTCACCCCTCTTAGTCACTAACAACTTGCCAGTAACTTGGATAAAATCGCCCATATCAATTGCCTCGGCAAAAAGTTCAAAAGCTTTACCCAATTCATCTTCCTTAAACAAAGCCTGCAAGCTCTCACTATTATCAAAAATATCGGCAAAAATTAAACCGCCTTGGCGACGCAGGGCCATAATACGGCCACCAGTCGTGACTTCTTTTTCCGCTCCGGCTAAATCATCGAAGCCGGTAACAACTTCCTGAATAGAGTGACTAATCTCAGTTTGCGCTGGATAAGGATTATAACCAGCCTCTTTTAAGAGGTTGAGTTTCTTTAGGCGTTCAGCCCGTAATTCTTCAAGTGAGGCCATTTATTTATTGAATATCTAAAATTTTGTATTTAATTTCGCCTTTAGGAGTGGTGACAGCGACAACATCACCTTTTTTGTGTCCCAAGAGAGCTGCTCCAAGCGGTGATTCGTGAGAAATCTTGCCCAAGAGCATGTCGGCTTCTTCGGCGCCAACAATGGCAAATTTTTCTTCGTTTCCATTGTCACGCTTAGTCACAACGGTAGTTCCAACTTCAACTTTATCGGCACGATGAGAAGTAATGATCTTGCCGTATTTAATAATTTCTTCTAACTCGGTGATGCGATCTTCCACATCGGCCTGCTTGTCACGAGCCTCGTGATATTCAGCATTTTCCGACAGGTCCCCAAGCGACTTGGCATACTCCAAATTCTCGGCAATTTTCTTACGTTCAATCGTCTTTAAATAATTAAGCTCTTCTTTGAGCGTCTCATATTTTTCTTTGCTTAAATAGTGGTCAGTGTTTGCCATATCGAGCAATATTATAGCAGACTTGAAGTCGGTAATCAAACTTCGCTTTTAAGGTATTCTGGGGTATAGATTGTCATCCACTCCAACAACTGACGCATGGCCGAAGCACTACCGATAATGTTCGAACGATCACCTTTCTCCATCACCACCGCAAAGGCATAGCGCGGATTCTCATAAGGCCAGTAGCCAGCAATCCAAGAATTAACCTTAGTCTTACTAACCCCAAGCTCGGCGCTTCCCGACTTGGCCGCTACCGCTACCCCAGGCACGTCAAGAGATTTAGTAGTCCCTTCGGTCACCACTAAACGCATCCCTTCATGAATAGTTTTCCAAATCGAGGGGTCAAGAGAGATATTAGATTGGACTACCGCCTGTTCCGGTTTAATCTTGAGCACTGTCGGCTTAAGCAACTTGCCACCATTAGCAATAGCGGCATAAGCCCGAGCTAATTGAAGAGGGGTAACCTGCACACCATATTGACCAATAGCGGTGTGATAAGTGTCGCCTAAACGCCAACCTTCACCCTTAAAATTCTTGGCCTTCCACTCGGGACTTGGGATAGAGCCTTCTTCTTCACCCAATAAATCAATCCCCGTCTTCTGATCCAAGCCAAAAAGTTTGGCGTACTTCCCAATATTAGCAATACCCAAACCCGGTTGCGAGCCAAGTCCCCCGCCAATAATATAAAAATAAACATTACAAGACCTAGCAATCGCTCGGCGCATATCAACAGTGCCATTATCCTTCCAATCTTTAAAAACTGTTTGTTGCGTTTTATCGTAAGGATTAATTACGACCAGTTCGCCATTGGTCACAAACTCTTTAAAAGGGTTCACGGTCTTCTCAGCCAAGGCACCAATGGCGACAAACAATTTAAAAGTCGATCCCGGTGTATATAAGCCACTAACCGCCCGATTGAGCATATAATTACGGTTATCAGTAAAATACTGATTAATCATTTTTGTATCTTCGCCCTGAGATAAAATATTCGGATTGTAATCTGGATAACCAGTAAGCGCCAAGAGCTCTCCCGTCTTAACATCCATAATTACGGCTGCTCCGCCAGCGAAACCTCGGTCGATAGCGAGTTGATTCATATATTCATAAAGTTTGGTTTGCACCTTATAGTCAATAGATAGTTTTAGTTCCTTGCCCGGTACCGGCAGCTTAACAATATGATCCGAAGCCTGTTCACCTTTAGCATTAATCTCAACAATTCTTACCCCGCGCTCACCCAAAAGATATTTATCATAAGAACGTTCTACTCCATCACGGCCCAACAACTCCTGCGGATGATAAAGGCCTGTTTTGAACTCTTCAGGATTGGGAAAACTGACATAACCAAGAATGTGGCCTAGACCGGGTGTGTCTAGATAAACTCGATTAGGGCCAACCCGCTTGTCAGTGGAAGTACCATTATCTGTCCAAACCAATTCTTTACCCGTCCGATCATAGATATTACCCCGTTCAGCAAAAATAGGAGTAAAATTTAGACTGTTATTCTTGCTTCGTTCAGCGTAATAATCACCTTCGACGACAGCTAACCAGAATGTCCGACCGAGAAAAAACAAAAATACTAGGGCACAAAAAATAGCCAGACCGAAAAAAGTATGACGGCTAATGGCCCGTTCTAAACGGCCATCAAATTGTTGCTCATCATGATCCGGCAAATTACTGGCATCGACAAAAATCTCATCCGGTGATAAGTCAAAACGATAAACTGATCTTGGTCGCTTAGCGAAAAACATAAAGACGTTTCTTAAACCACTCAATAATAGGAACAAGGATTAGGGTGGCCAAAGTTAACCATAAAACAGAGCCAGCCAGGCTATAAAGCAATTCATAAAGTAACACTGCCAAGACACCTTCATAATACCAAGGAAAAGAAAGAATTAAGGCACCTAGAAATATTAAACTAACCCACCAAGGCAAAGCCACGGTCGATATTAGTAATAGAATAGTAAGGCTAAGTCTTGGCATCATAAATCTCTAACCATTTAAGTTGCCACAAATTGACCGGGGTTTTAATTAAAATTTCCTGATTCGGTTGACTGGGATTCTTGCTGATATTACGAACAGTGCCAATTAATAAGTTGTTATAAAGTGGAGCTAAGACTCGGTCACCAATAGTAATTACTGTGTCTTTGGGCAAAGAGATTTTAAAATTCCCCGCCCCAGCACCCAAAGCTAAAGCGGGAACATTTTTAGGCCCAATCATAACCGAAAGATTCTCTTCGGCTGATATTAAACGCACTTTAGAATACCAAGCTCCAATCTCGGCGACTCGCCCAACAAGAACTCCACCAGTGGCCACAGCTAGATCGCCCGGCTTCATCGCCTGAGACAAATTATTTTTACCGACATCAATTAAAAGTGTTTGGTAAGGAATAAAGTTCGGTAAAAAGATAAGTTCCCCGACAATCGGCAAATTATTATCTTTTAATCGACCCAAAAGGCTGCGGAAATAATCATTACTGCTTTCTGTTTGACTACTAGCCAAAAGTTTTATTTTTAAATTATTGTTTTCTTCCTGCAAACGACGATTTTCGACGGCTAGCTGGTTTTTATCGCGAAAAAAATCAAAAATCGCCTGTCCGCCAGAAAAAATTCCCTCGCTTCCCCACCAGATAGGCCTAAAAGCTAAGTTCAAAGGACCAGAAGCTGGCCGCAAAATAACTCCGCCCAAAAAATAAATGATTACTAAGACTAAAAGGAAGCTGACAACTTTCCAGATTAGCTTTTTGCGTTGGAGTTGATAATGATTAGACCTAAACATTTAGCGCGGGGTTATTTCTTCTTCATTGTCGAGTAATATGTCTCGATACATTTCAAGGTTATCAAGGATGACACCGGTGCCACGCACAACGGCCGTCAGAGGATCTTCTGCCAAATGAACAGGAACTTCTAATTCTTTGCTTAGTAATTCCCCAAGACCACGAATCAGCGCCCCACCGCCCGTGACAACCAAACCGCGACGCATAATGTCTGAGACAACCTCAGGCGGAGTAGATTCGAGCACTTCCTTGATCGCGTCAATAAAAATATTTAGAGAACTAAAAATCGCTTCGCGCACATCAGAATCAGTAATCGCCACTTCGCGTGGAAGACCAGTTACCAAATCACGCCCGCGCACCATCGTCTCATTGTTATCATTTTGCTTCAAAACGGCGCCAATATTTATCTTTACCTCTTCGGCCGTGCGTTCACCCAATAAAATTTTGAATTCGTCACGCACGTAATTGATAATATCTTGATTAAAACGCTCGCCAGCAATTAATAAATTTTTGACTTTAACCAAACCACCCAGCGAGATTACCGCGATATCTGTCGTGCCACCGCCAATATCGACAATCATATTCCCCACCGGATCAAAGATTGGCATATTAATACCAATTGCCGCGGCCATCGGTTGTTCGACGATATGTACCGCTCGCGCTCCCGCTGCTATCGCGGCATCACGCACGGCCCGCCTCTCAACATTAGTAATACCTGAGGGCACACCAATCACAACACGCGGACGAAAGATATTACTGCCCACCAGCGTTGCTGTCTTCTTAAGAAAATAAGCGAGCATTTCCTCGGCCACTTCATAATTAGAAATGACCCCACCGACAAGCGGTTTGATCGCTTGGATGTGAGCCGGCGTGCGGCCAACCATCTGACTAGCATCAACCCCGACCGCCACCACGCGTCCAGTCTTCTGATTAATAGCAACAATTGACGGCTCAGAAAGAATAATGCCGTGACCCTTAACGTAAACCAAGGTGTTAGAAGTGCCTAAGTCAATGCCGACGTCATTGGAAAACATTTTGGGAAATTGCCACAACATATCATTCTTTATTTTCTCTCGTTAAAGTTATTTTACTATCGCCAGTAATTCGGACAGATTCACCATTTTTACTTCACCACTCTTTCTTTCTTTTAATTCAAATTTGCCTTCCTTCAGGGTTTTATCAGAAACCACAACGCGGTAAGGCATGCCCAAGAGATCCGCATCGGCAAATTTCTCACCCGCCGCAATGTCTCGGTCATCAAAGAAAACTTCAAGGCCTTTCTCGCCACAATGTTTATATAATTCTTCGGCTACTTTATAAGCCTCACTGTCCTTAATGCCAAGAGAAACAATATGTAAAGTAAACGGCGCGATGCTCTTAGGCCAGATTAAACCTTTGTCATCAGAGAGAACCTCTGCCACCGTTCCCATCAGTCGACCCAAACCAATACCATAAGAACCCATAACCACCGGTTGCTTCTCTCCCTGCTCATCGGTATAGATAAGGCCAAGCGCTGAAGAAAATTTAGTGCCTAGTTTAAAAATGTTACCAACCTCAATCGCTTTCTTCTCCACCAAATCCTCTTTCTTCACACCCAGTTCACTCAAAGTTTCTTCCGTTAAGACTTCTTTATTGATCGCCAATTTTTTCTCCTCACTCACATAGATAGTATCTTCGCCCGCTTCGGATAGAGTTTGGTACTCATGACTATATTTGCTAAAAGTGCCACCGCTCGCGTAAGTGATATAAGTCAGATCACCCAAGCCAACTCGTTCGAAAATCCGCTCATAGGCACCCTTCATTTGATCATAAAAATCATCAAGGCTCTCTTGATTGTCATTAAAAGAATATAAGTCCTTCATTAAGAATTCGCGCCCGCGCATTAAACCGCTCTTAGCCCGCTCTTCATTGCGAAATTTGGTTTGGATTTGATAAGCGTAAACTGGCAAATCTTTGTAGGAACTAATGTGGTTCTTCAACATCTCAGTAATCATTTCTTCGTGAGTGAAACCCAGACCCAACTCCGTACCAGATTTTAATTTAGTCTTAAACCAATTATCTACCACGTCGTCGCTCCAACGGCCCGTCTTCTCGTAGAGTTCTTGATTTTGCAGAGCCGTCATCTCAAGCTCCACTCCACCAACGGAATTCATTTCTTCGCGAATAATACCCGCGATCTTGTCGCGTACCCGCAAACCAAGCGGGAGAAAAGAGTACACGCCGGCCATTTCTTTATTAATATAGCCAGCTCGAATTAAGAGTTTGGCGTTAGTCGACACCTCTTCTTTGGGCGCTTCGCGCCGAGTCTTAGTGAACAATTGAGATTGTCTCATATGACCCCATCTTAACGTAAAAGGCAAAGCAGGTCAAAAAGACCTGCTTTGGGAAAAGAACCTGCAACTCTATGTTTGTCAAATAGGATAAATTTCGAGCCCAGCACTATGGGTGCGGGGCTCGGTACAGGGTTCGGCAAAGCTCACAGTTGCCTAAACGAAGAAACGATTGGTAACCTTTTCAGGTCATAAGTTATGAGCCGTAACTCACACAAATGCTTATATGCCTGAAGGATTAGTTTCCTCTTGTTTGCAGATTTATGGCTTTTCATAAAGGTCCTCCCTTCTTTCTGGTCGTAATTATTGGCTCACAAGTGAAAAATGTCAAATTAGTTTTAAGATGTCGCTGATAGCGATAACGAGCATGAGAAGAATAAGCAAGACAAAGCCCACCAAATTGAGAGCATTGGCCACAGACGGTTTGATTGGTCGGCGGATAACGGCCTCAATAACGACGAAGAGCAGGCGCCCGCCATCGAGCGCGGGGAAAGGCAAGAGGTTAAGAATCGCCAAGTTGATAGAAATAATAGCCATAAAGTTAAGGAGATAAACAAGACCGAGTCGAGTCGCATCACTCATTAAAGCGTAAATACCAATCGGGCCCGCCACGGCTGTGAGCGCTCCTCGGCCATCAGTAAATATGGAGCCAAAGAAATCTTTGAACGAAAGGAAAGTATTAACAATGAGATGATAAGTAAAAATTATTCCATAATAAGGCGCTTGCCACCACGAGACCGAAACCAGACCAATCTTCTGCATAGCAATACCAATCATGGCGTCACTACTAGAACTATTAGCTTTAGGGGTGACAGTGGCCACTGTTGAACTAGAGAAACCATTAGTCTTGCGCAGATACTCTACCTTCACTTTTTGATTAGGAAATTTCTTTATAAACTCTCTCACTGTCTCGGCTGACAAATCAGTAACTTTCTCGCTATTAGCCGAAAGGGCAACGAGTTGATCGCCAGTTTTGAGACCCCCCTTCTCAGCTGGAGAATCCTTGAGTACATTAACAATCGCCAGCATCTCATTATCAATTGCCATCCCTTTCGGCACCCCATCAGTTGCCACCGGCATACCAATCATTAAGTTAATAGAAATAAGCATCCAAGCCAAAACCATGTTAAATGACACTCCCGCGACAAGAACTATAGCTTGAATCCATTTGGGACGGTTGACGAGCGAGCGATCTTTATCTGGACCATTGGTGTTCTCTTCAGTTGGGTCCTCGCCAAAAATTTTGACAAAACCGCCAAAAGGCAACCAGTTGAGAGAGTAGATAGTCTCGCCATACTTCACACCAAAAACACGCGGTGGTAAACCTAAACCAAACTCATCAACTCTGATTTTCCCCCACTTGGCCATCAGAAAATGCCCCAACTCGTGGGCAAAAATTAAAATCGCTAGAACAATTATGAATAGGATTATTGTCATTTTGTTTAATTGATCGGTTCGTGCTTATAAAAATGTCTGGCCGAGCATAGCGAGGAGATCCGAGGACTTTTTAGAA
>CAIKBK010000065.1 GCA_903825615.1 Candidatus Vogelbacteria bacterium
CCCGAGCTTAGTCCCAACCAGGAGATTAAAAACTGAGGGCTCAGACCACTCTACCTTCTCCTTATGCTTAGATTCATGGTCGGTAATAGCCTCAGGTTGGTCAGCTCTAACCCGTTCATGACAAAGTTTACATTCTACTAGAGGATCAGTAAAAAGTTCTGTGTGGCCAGAAGCTTCCCAAACTCGCGCGGGCATCAAAATGGCCGCCGAGAGACCATAAACATCTTCTCGCTCTGAAATAAATTTATCCCAAAAATATTGTTTGATATTGTGACGCAATTCAACCCCAAGTGGCCCATAATCGTAAATGCCAGACAAACCACCATAAATCTCTGAACCGGGAAAAACAAAACCGCGTCGCTTGCAAAGCGACACAACCTTATCCATTAAATTATCCTCTTTTTTATTTGTCATTGTTTTTACTTATTAAATTTTGGTTCTGGCTACTCCACAACTTTTTCTTGGCCATAGGTGTAACTTGGATCAGTCGCTAAGCGGGTATTGAGCAAGGGAGAGGAGACATTTATCACATCTCCCGTCAAAGCATCGACACCCACAAAATTTATATCCTTGACCAAATCGACAACACTATCTAACTGGCTCAAGCTTGGGATAATAGATATCTGGAAGGAAACCTCACGCGAAGACAACACACTATCAGCCCCAGGTTCAATCGTGCCAAGGTCCCAGATAACCTCACTATTAGTTTTATCATAAATAACCTTTTCATCAAGAGGCGAGATAGATGACAGCCATTTAACATAATTGGGTAACTTACTAGAAACCCTCCCTTGTTTTACTTGATTGGTTGGGTTAATAACCGACCAAGTAATAGTATAGGTGGTTTCTTCTCCCACTTTAGGCGGGAGAGGACCAGTGTTCTTAAACGGGCCAACAAAGTAAGTGGCTCCGGTATCAAATTTTATCAGGGTACCAATCTTAAGATGACCCTCTGTCTCAGAAATGATATCTTCACTCTGTTCTTCGCTTGTTACTCGAGTTCCCTTAAAAACCAAATGAAGATCAATGGGCGGAATTGCCCCACTTGGTAAGCGACTAAGAGGGAGAACAGCGAAGTTGAAGTTGGCCATTCCATCTTCTCCGGGATTAATTAGACCCAAGCTGGGGATCAGGCTTTTGTCCCAAACGATGGAATTAGTCAAAGAATTATAGAAACCATTAGTGCTACCGACAGTTTTCTTATCGATGGCCCCGCCCGAAAGGAAAAGCTCCAAGGAACCGTCAGTAACCTTATCAGATAAATTATTTTTCCAACTAATACTGCCTTCCAAGCGTCCCCCGGGAGGCAAGGAGGATTTACCACTAAGGTCAATGCCAACCCCAACAAAATCTTTCTTCAAATTTACTGTTTTAAACAAGCTACCATATTCCGTACTAATATCACCAGTGCCACCTGATTTATCAAGACCAACGGTAATCTTAAAGGATTTAACCTCTTCGCTCTGTCCAGTAAGATTGCCAGTTATTTTGAAATTACGACTCACACCGGGAGCTAAATCGCCAAAATACCAAACTTGATTACCGGTAATTGGAGTTGGATCAGCCGATTGGAAATTAAACCCCGAGGGATATTCAATCTTCAGAGAAACTTGGCGCAAAACCGATTTAGCATTAGAGGTTATTTTTAGATTAGAAGTAAAATTTTTACCCGAATTAATTTCCGCTGGCAAATCAAAGGTGAGATCAAGCGTCCCAGAACCAATAAGAACTTGATATTCGGCTTCCTTAGTAAAAACAGCGTTGGAGTCTGGAATATGGTATTCAATTTTTAAATTAATCTTCTGGTTGCTATTTTGGGCGCCATAAATAACGGCTCGGCTGCCGATTGAAACACTCTGGCCGGGGTTAAGATCGGTAATTGGCTCACGCCAAAGGGGCAACTCTTTGCCCGTTTCGAGAGAATCAACCGTACCGGGGGGATAAGTAATAGTCAGACTAACATCACGCAATGTCACTTTGTTGCGATTACGAACAATTGTCTCAAGATTAAGTTCTTCGCCTGATCGTAATTGAGTTGGGCCTTTAATTTCTAAATCAATATTATTAGCCGAAACAATATTAGTACTATAAAATAAAACATAGAAGGCAACGGCCAGGGTCGCCAAAAAAAATATTAAGGCGCCCCAAAAAAATTTACCGACCCAGTTACCACGAGGCTTATTTTCTGGTGTAACCAAATCAGCAATACTTGAATCATTATCACCCCAATTACGCTTCACGTTAAAAGTGGCTCGCGGCAAACGAGTTGGCCGTAAATTCAAAGGTACCTTCACATTGCGCTCCAATCGGCGTCGGAAACGCTCCAAACTATCATCCCCTTCTTCAAACGGACTGGGGTTACTCATAACTAAAATAATAACATAATCTTAAGATCCCTTACAGCCCACTGGCCAAAAAAGCAGCGTTGATAACTCTAATAAGGGCACTTCTTTTATTGGAAGTGTTGGAAACATCGACCCAGGTAAAATCTTGAATGGCTAAGATGGGAGCAGTAACTTCTGACGAAGCCAGATAACCCAGATTAGCCAACAGACGAACAAGAATAAAAATTTCTAAATCTTCGGGATCAATATCCGCCGATTTTTCTGCCAATAAGTCCCAAGCTCGCTTCAAATCGGTAAAAATCACCGCGCTCGCTTCTTCGCCATGAATTAATCTCAAGAGAACTGACCCTAGTTTACGGCCAAAAGCAACTTGAAGACCATTGGCCAAACCCATTTTTGCCGCTCCAGTCAGACGCCAATACTCCCGACCCCTGACTAAATCAAGGTCAACTAAATGGTAAGTCTGAAGGTTATAGCGCAATTTTGACTTCTCTAAACGCACTCCTTGCGCTAACACTCTAATTAAACCAAAATCTGGTGTTAGGACTTGATACAACCGGTTAGACTCCCCATGAGCCAAATGGCCAAGGACCAAACCGACAACATGATAATGGCGATAAGCCATAATTTAAAGTTTGATGATCTTTACTTTAAAAGGTCTTTCATTGACCTCAATTAATTCTCCGTCAGGCACAATAGCATAATCAATCTTTTTGGTATTGGTACCGAGTTGGAGATCCGCCTCATATTTACGCAGAATCTCCCGGCCATTATTATCAGCTTCAATAATCAATTCAATTTTTTGGTTAGGATTAAAGCCTAATTGTTTGCGTTTTTCTTGAATTTGACGAATTAATTCTCGGGTAGTCCCCTCCGCCAAAAGCTCACTTGTCACTTCTCCGTTTAACCAAATTTCGTCTTCAATTCTTTGTCCAAAATTAACCTGCTTCACATTTAATTCATCTTTGATTAATTGCTGATACTCTGGTTCATTGACTAAAATATTAGTCTTAACCTTGAGCTCTGCTAAAGGCTGGCGCACTTTGATCTTCATCGATTGACGAAATTCAAGTCCCAGAGAAACGAGTCTCCGTGTCTCAATCATGGCCTCTAAAACGTTAGCCTTATCCCCCGAATTTTTTTCTTCAAACTCAAACTTGGGCCAAGCCAGAAGATGGATGCTTGGCTCATCTTTGTCCGTTTTTAGTTCTTGGTAAACCATCTCGGCCGTAAAAGGCGCTAGGGGTGCGATAACCTTGGCAATTTCTTGCAAAACAAGTCGAGTCACAAAAATCGCCGATTCTTTATCACTCCCCTCTATCTTAAAACGGTCACGAGAGCGACGCAGATACCAAGTTGAGAGATCTTCGACAAAATCGTCAATCGGCCGAATCGCTCGGTCAATCTCATAATGATCAAGCGATTGACCGACTCCTGAAATAGTTTCTTGCAAACGAATCAAAATCCACTTGTCTAAAACATTCGAAACATCCCCGAGGCCAAGCC
>CAIKBK010000066.1 GCA_903825615.1 Candidatus Vogelbacteria bacterium
TGGATCTAGTATGTACTTCAACTCTGCCTCCGTTTTTGCAATCTCGGCTTCTATTTGTTGTTTTTTCTTAAGGCGGTCGGCTAATAATTTTTGATAGGCTGACTCCTTATTCTTTGTTTCGGCCAATAAGGTGTTTTTGTTTTCTTTGGTTTGGTCAGTAATCTTCTTCTGATCAGTTAATTGGTCTTCTAGGTCACTAAGATTTTTTTTCTCCACTTCTTTCTGGGTTTTATTTATTTCCAATTCTTTTTTGTCTTGGTTGAGAATGCTGATAAGCTTGTTTATTTGTTCACCCAAGCTTTGGTAGCGAGCGAGTTTATCCCAGAGTTCAGTTGTGTTTTGACCGCTGACCAGAAATTCAACCAAGCTGTCTTGTTCTTGGTTATTAATTAGCCTGAGGGATAAGGACAAAGCTTTTTGGTTATCAACGATTCGTTCGGCGGTGGTGCGAATCCCCTGACTTAAGTTTTGAATATTGCTATCAGTAATAGAAATTTTATTTTGGGTAACAGAAATATCAGCCTGTAATTTTTTACGGGCTAATTCCAAAGTGGCGAGTTCCTTGGCGAGAGAAGCTTTTTCCGTACCCGCTTTACTTATTTGTGTTCGGTAATTAGCTATTTCCGCATCAAGTTGCTTTATTTGCGCTTGTTGGTCGGTAATTTTATTTTGCAACTCGGCGGTTGTGGCCGCTGACAAATACAAGACACCGCTTATCACCGAGACGGTTAAAGAAGCCAACAAAATTATCGACTTAAGATAAAATTTGTTCTGCATGAGCAAGTCTTTTTATTGTTTCCTCTTTGCCCAAAATAGAGGCCACCGTGAAGGGGTCGGGTGATTTTTCTTGACCAGTTAGAGCGACGCGCATAGGCCAGAGGACGAGCGCTCTCCCCTTTTCGCTAGCAAAATCCCAAAGGGCCTTCTTAATTTTTTCTGGATCAGAAAAATTTTCGACGGGCAAATTTTTTATGATGTCTATTGTTTGGCTAAGATAGGTTCCTTCACGCAAGAGCTCTTGGCTTGGGTGTGGCGTGGTAAAGAAAAAATCAAAGTCACCCCGGCCGAGGATATCTGTTAGTTCGCCGTAATTATTAATTCGTTCTATTAAAATTTGGGTCAATTGAATTAATTTGTCAGTCGAATAGAGGGGAAGTTCTTTAACTCTAGCTGGGCACCTCTCATTAATTTCTTTGGCCACTGCCTCTGTTGTTTGATTTTTCAAATATTCTCGGTTAAGCCAATTGAGTTTTTCTATGTCGAAAATAGCTCCTTTTTTCTGGACTTTTTTGATATCAAAACGTTTTAATAATTCTTCTCTGAAGAGAATTTCGTCATCGGTTCCCTGCTCATTATTGTTAGCGGCTTGCGGAGACCAACCCAAAAGAGCGAGATAATTGTTCAGCGCCTCAGGGAGGTAACCATTTTTCTTATACTCACTAACCCAAACACTGGCGCCATGCTTGCGTTTGGATAACTTGGCTCGGTCACGATCGAGAATTAGGGGGATATGTGCATAGATTGGCATAGTTTTTGCTCCAAGTGCTTCGAACAATAGAATTTGTCTTGGGGTATTAGAGATATGTTCTTCGCCTCGAATGATATGAGTAACCCCACTTGCCATATCGTCGGCAACATTGGCCAGATGGAAAATTGGGGTAGCCATATCTTTTGCAATAACAAAATCACCTAAATCAGTCGTATCAAAAACTATTTCGCCATGAATCAAATCAATGAAGGTAATTTTTTTGTTGGGATTGCGAAAGCGAATGACTTCCTCGCGGTCGCCTTCTTTTTGCACTTCTTCTTTAGACACATAAGCTAGATTATTATCAATCAATTTTTTCAAACAACTTTGGTGGTACTCAATATTGTCAGATTGGCGGACAAATTCATCATGCTCCAGCTCGAGCCACTTAAGGCCGGCCAAAATGTCCTCTTCGTATTCGAGCTTTGACCGTTCCTTATCGGTATCTTCGATGCGAAGAATATATTTACCATTATTCTGCCTAGTGAATAAATAAATAAAGAGTGCCGTGCGAGCACCGCCAATATGAAGATAGCCGGTTGGGCTAGGGGCAAATCTGGTAACAATTTTATTATTCATGACCTAAAGATATTTTAAGAACTTCTCTCGCGATGACATTAGCCGCATCAGGACGAGCGAATTGTTTAGCCCCCTTAATCATATCTTCACGCATTTTTTCATCGTTCATTATTTTGTCTATTTCAAACAAAAGAACTGAAGCCGTTAGATTTTTTTCTTCTATTACCACCGCTCCCCCGCTTCGCGCGTAAGTAAAGGCGTTGGTGCGTTGATCGTGGCTAACCTCTTCTGGGATTGGTATAACAATTGAAGGGATACCCCAGTTGGCTATCTCAAATAAGGTTGAACCAGCCCGCGTGATAACTAGCGAGGCGACACCGGCGGTCATGCGCATGGCCGTGGTATCCAGATAATCAAAAATTTTGTAACGGTCGGCAAAAGGGTTACCTTTGAGTATGAACTTTGCTCGCTGTGATAAATCAATATAATTATTTTTACCCACCTGATGGATTAGTTGGTATTTTTCAACAATCTTAGACAGAATATCAACAATTATTTCGTTTATCTTACTGGCGCCTTGAGAACCCCCAATAACGAAGATAATGGGTAAATCTTTATCCAAACGTAAATATTCATAGGCCCCACTTTCGGTCGGAGTCAGGATTTCTTGACGCAAAGGATTGCCAGTTATGGCAACTTTATCAGCTGGGAAATATTTGGCCGCTTCAGGATAAGATAAAGCCACTCGGATAGCAAATTTACCCGCCCAACGAGTGACCAGGCCGGGATGAGAATCGGACTCGTGGATAAAAACTGGTATTCGTAAGATACGAGAAGCGAGCAGAGTTGGGAAACTGGCATAACCGCCCTTACCCACGACAATATCGGGGTAGAGATTGAAGACTTTGAACAGAGCTCCAATTGATCCAAAAAAAGTTTTAAAGAGATCAAAAAAGTTTTTTAGCCAACTTAAGGGTGAAGAATCTCGGCGTAATTTGCCAGCCATCACTTTTATAAATTTTATATCATTTTCAAATAGGGTCCGTTCGTTATAGGGACCATCAGACATAAAGTAAAGACTGGGTTGAACTAATTTTTCTTCGGTGGCCAGACGCCTTATTTCTTGGGCAATAGCAATAATTGGATAAAAATGTCCTCCACTACCTCCGCCTGTAAATAAAATCTTCATATGCTATAAAATATCTTTTAAATATTAAACTTTCGCGCCATGATGACGCGATATGCTAAGTATAATACCGACCTCGATTAAAGCAAAGAGAAGGGCGGTACCGCCGTGGCTAACAAACGGTAAAGGTACACCAGTAAGCGGTAAGAGCCCGAGCATTGCCCCAATATTAATAAAAGCTTGCGCCGAAATAACAGTAATCAAGCCAACAATAAGGATACGACCAAAATTATCAGTTTCCTTGCTGGCTAGAAGGTAACCATAAAGGGCAAAGGCGAGAAAAAGTAAAATTAAAAAACCGGAACCCAATAATCCAAACTCTTCGCTAGCGACAGCAAAAATAGAGTCTCCTATCGGCTCAGGCAAAAAATTAAATTTCTGGATACTCTGGCCAAAGCCTCGACCAACCAAACCCCCTGAGCCAATAGCAATGAGCGATTGATTGATTTGATAAGAGGAGCCCTGCTCGTCATAGCCTGGATTAAAGAAAGTCACGAGACGATCCAGCACATGGGGTCGAACAAAAACTAAGGCCCCAAAGGCCATAGCGCCAATTAGGATCAAGATTAGCAGATGGGCTAAACGTCCACCAGCGGCGAAAAAGATACTAATTGCCCCAATCATCATTACGGCTAAAGTCCCCGTGTCTTTTTGGAAGAACATGACAGCCGCAACAACACCAAGAAATAAAATAAAAGGGAGTAAACCTTCAGGTAGACTCTTAATCTTCTCCTTGCGCGCTCCCGCCCAAGCCGCGAGGAAGACAATAAAAGTGAATTTAAGAATCTCCGAAGGCTGGATAGTCAAGAAGCCAAGATCAATCCAACGTGTTGCCCCATTATACATGAAGCCAAACCCGGGAATAAAAACTGTGGCTGATAGAATTAATCCACCCAAAAAAAGGAAAGGTGACCACTTCTTGAGTGATTGGTAAGGTGAATTGGCAACTGTCAGTAAAGCCACAACACCGATTAGTAAAATAGCCAGTTGTTTAATAACAATCGTGGTAAAACTGACACTATCCTTACCTACTTGACCAAGGGCGGCGGAGGAAAAAATAGCAAAACCCACAACGATTAGGATGATTGTTAGAACAAAGAAAACACGATCGGATTTTTTATTTCTCACTGTCCTATTTTAAACTTTTTTGACTACTTTGAGAATGGGGACAAAAACTAATTTTTGATAATTTCTGGAATTAGGGTAAGGGCTCTGACTTTTAAGAGCTGGCGAAGCTGTTTGACCTCAAGGTCGACTTCCTCTGGGCTCTCACCCTCTTCCCTCTTTGTTTTTATTAAAGTTTGCATACCAGCTTCACTTAGAACATCTTCGGTTTGGGCTGACCAACGATTTTTTTGGTAAGCCTCCTCCTCAGTTAGTCCCTGGTCTACCAATTGGTCTCGTTCCGCTACAAATAATTCGCAATAAAGTTCCACTATTTGCCCCCAATATTTTGCCTCGCTGATTTCTTTAGCCTCTAACATTACAGTTAGTTCTGTGATGAAATCATTAATCGAAGAATCAATTATTGCTTTACTTTCTATTTTATCTCTAGTGAGAAGAGAAGAACCAATTACCACTTCGTTTTCTTGATTATCCCTAACGAGGCGAACTACTAATTGACGGGATTTTTTTAATTTTAGCTTAAGTTCTTCTTCTTTTGATAAACCACCAGGCGCTCGATTAAGATTTTGTTCCATATTTTTGTCGTTTTAAACGATTTTTAACCTTATAATTTTGGTCCCCCGATTAGGGTGACGATTAAACCAATAATAGCAAAAATAACCCCAATTACCCAATATCTCATTACCACTTTATAAGCGGGCCAGCCGATGGCTTCAAAGTGGTGGTGAAGTGGAGCGACCCGAAACACTTTCTGGCCATTTCTTAGCTTTTTTGAGGAGAGTTGGATAATTACTGATAAGACGGTGACGACAAGGGGTAAAGCAATAATTGGCAAGGTAAGTACTGAATCTGTCAGGAAAACAACAACGGTCAGGGCCGTAGTTAGACCCAAAATCCCTGTCTCTGACATGTAGAATCGCGCGGGAGGGATATTAAACCAGAGGAAGGCTAGTAATCCACCCGTTACCGCTCCGCAGAAGGCGGAGAGGTCAAACTGGCCTTGGAAGAAGGCCACCCCCGTATAAGCGGCAAAAATGATCGCCATCACACCGCCGGAAAGACCATCGAGACCGTCAATAACCCCACTCGAGAAAAGAGCGATCATAACTAAAACAAAGAGTGGAATAATTAGCCAGCCGATAACGATACTTCCCAAGAAGGGAATGCCGATAGCCACCATCCCCAGTTTGAAGTAGAACCAGTAGCCCCCAATAAGTCCAAGAACTATGACGAATAGCAGACGACGGGAGAAAGGCAGGCCAGCATTCTTAACATCTACCTCGGCCTGCACTTGGCGCCAATCATCTATTAGGCCAACTAGGGATCCAACTAATAAAGTAAAGAGCGGTAACCAAGTTTGGTTGCGGCTGAGGAA
>CAIKBK010000067.1 GCA_903825615.1 Candidatus Vogelbacteria bacterium
GACCACTTTCCTTCAAGAAGGCATGGATGTTGAAGTGACGGTTCTGACTGTTTGGGAACTGACAATCTGTATCCTTGCAGTCAGGGCAAAAAGCATGCTCTCGGCCTTTTGACATCACTACGTGTTTCTGGTCAACCACCCGATCGCAGTGGCAACAACGGATAGCTGTTCTATTGAGGAGATGGAGGGCATCGTCCTCCGTCCCCCAGGGGTTGTCCTCTTCTTTTGCCGGTTTGCCGTTATCACCCAGCTTGCGAGAAAGATGACTCATAAAAATACCTCCTTTCCAAAGGTTCAGGCCTGATTAATTTCTAGCATTTTTTCGGTATTAAAACAACAAACCCGCCTCGCAATTGACGACGGATTCGTCGTCCTTTGCGGGCGAGTTATTTCCCTTACGATTGGGGTACCGTGTAAGTGGTGAAGATGCCTTCATCATACAGATTCCCCAAGAGAACTTCTTGGTCTGGATTGAACAAAAACATCTTCTCCTTGATCATTTCTCCTGTTAATGGACCGAACTTCGCATTGATACGATGAAGGGCATCATAGACATCGGCAAGCGCCAGCATCCGACCATAGAACGGGATCATAGTCATTGTGCCTTCACTGTACCCATGAAGAGGCTCCGGTAATTTTTCCGGATACCCGCCCCGCTGGAATCGGTGATGCCACAAGATAATCTCCGCGCTGAAGTCGAAGTATCCACGAAGCAAGCGGTGTCCGTCTGTAACGTGAGCCTTAATCTCTTCGGCGTCTTCAGGCGTCCACGTGTCGGTCTGGCGAAGTGTCTCCACTCGAGTAAGCGCCTTACCGACATCATGGAGGATACCGGCATAGAAGAGCGCCCACTGATCAAAGTGCACAAACCGCCCGATTTCTCTCGAGAGTAGCCCGACCCTCAGAGAGTGATCGTAAGTGGCACTGTCCTTAACTTTGATCGGACAGAGGAAGGCATTTATCCCTTCCCTCTGTTCGGCTGATATTCCAAGATCTTCAAAGATCTGATTGATTCGATCTGGCAACGACATTACCGGATCGAGATATTCGATAAAATTACTCATACGATCCTTTCGACGTGCAATCCTTTGTGACTCATTCATTCTCTCTACCTTATGTAGAGTTTCGAATTAGTCTTTCCCTCACCATTACTACCATTAATTTAAAATAAGTCAATGTTGGCTCCACTAGACCTGCCTTGCCCTACCGGCGCCAATGGGCCTGTTTTGTATGAAATAGAAAACCGCCCTCCAACGGTTTTCGTTGAGGGGCAGGGTCATACGTCATCCAGCGCGCATTCATTAGAACAGTAAACAGCCACATGGCTCGGGGATAGAGGTTGATCACAGTCAGGGTTGGAGCAGTGCCGACCTTGAGGATGACTTGCTGGGGTAAGCCAACCCTTATCGTCACAAACAGTGCAACCCCATCCCCCACAATTATCACACTGTACAGAGTCAGCCGGATAGTTCTTATCCTTAGGAATATCCATGGGTTCACCTCCTTCCAAAGGTTCAGGCCTAACTAATTTCTAACACTTTTGCTTAAAAACAACAAACCCGCCTCGCAACTGGCGACGGATTCGTCGTCCCTTGCGGGCGAGTCAATCTTGTTTAGTAACCTTGGCTCTTTTAGACAACATGGCTGGTAAGCTGGTAGGTACCTCATGGAAGACCCCGTTGGTCATATACCATCCACGATCCTTTTCTCGATGACGACAACAGCGACAAGTGTTGTCGATGAGGTAATCGCCCGTAATGATTTTGTAACCAAGTCCCACGGCCGACAATGCTGTTTTCTTTACACAATAGGAAGCGTTAACCCCCATAAGAACCAGGGTCTTAACACTGAACCCTTTCAGGATTCTATTCAAGTCTGTCCCCTCGAATCCGTCGTCATATAACTTGATGATCAGCTGGTTTCTAGGGACCAAGCGGACTTCATTCATCAATTCGATCAAAGTGTCGCCTTGATTTCTATACTCCAAGACGATAAGAGGGACATCCAAACGGGCACACTCACGGATAACCTCTATCTGGCGAGACACCAACCCAACTTTCTTCTTCTTAGATATCTTACCGAGGAAACTCGGTTGCATGTCGATAAGCAACACGGCTAAAGAGGCCAGAAGGCCTTGTGATCTCTTCCGAACAGCCATCTCTTATTCCTCCTTCGTTATTTACCCCCCAAGATTAAGGAGTAATGCCTATTTCTTCTTAACAACAAAAAACTTCTGTCTATATTTCTGGCACAGTTTTAGTGTTTAGTCAAAGTTTGGCTCCAATGGCTAGAGGAAGTTAAACAGGTAATTATTGGGAGGTGGTAGCTAACCTTATTTACCCTAAAGTTAACTCCTGCCTATCGCCCCCAAAATTCTCTTCATCTACCAAGCCAATCTTTGTGAGAGTTAATTTATACCAAAGGTCTCCATCGAGCAATTTCATGGCTTGAGATAATTCAGGTTTCGGATAATTTCTTTTAGCTAAGTGCTTGACTAACAAATTAAATTGAACGCCTTCAAGCTGTTCGGCAACTCCCTCAAACTGAATGCCGAGATTGGGCTCTTTACTTTTTGTACTGTAAGTAATTGAGCCGGCGACTTTTTTGTTTTCCCCAATAGCCTTGGAGTGTCTGGTTTCTGGATCTGACATCCAGTAGATATTAAGATCGTCGTCATATATAAAAATCACATCGGCTACCCACGGACCATTCGCATCGCTAATAGCCAAACTCATTAGATGGGTTTGACTTAGAACTTCTATAATTCTTTTTCGTATGTCTATCATTTAACCTAAAGTTACCAAACCCATTCCCCCATCAATAGTTAATACTTCACCACAAATAGCATCATTCTTAGCAAGAAAAACAATACTGTCAGCAATTTCTTCTGGTTGGATCATTCGTTTAATCAAATGGGCTTGCCCCAGTTCTTTCTGCTCTTTTTCACTTAGATTTCCCCACATTGGTGTAGCCACTCGCCCGGGGGCAACCGCATTAACCAATATTTTAGGAGCAACATCTTTCGCCAGATTTTTTGTATAACTTTCTAGCGCGGCCTTAAATGCTGAATAAGCGATTGATTTTGGGCTTCCATGACCCAGCCTGCCGTGGACAGAAGAAACATTTACTATCTTCCCCTCTTTCATTAATAACAAGGCAGACTTCGTTAACATTACACAACTAAGAAAGTTGTTTCTATAAATGTTTTCAAAAGCTTCAATATTGGTCGGGTTGTCACTTTCATCAAAAATACCAGCATTATTAACTAAAATATCTAGTTGAGAATATTGATCCTTAATCTTTTTAAACATTGAAGATACGTCGTCAGCCTTTGACACATCCGCCTGAATAAGAAGATTGCCTTTAGAATGGCGATTGCACTCTTCCCAAACCTCTTGCCCCGCAACAGAATCCGATTTAAAATTAATAATCACCGAACAGCCTTCTTTAGCAAAGGCAATGGCCGTAGCTCTTCCTATCCCCCGCGAAGCTCCTGTAACAAGGACAATCTTTTTGTTTAAATTCATATCAAAAGTATACCTAATTATTTAAAAAGTGGCCACTTCACCCTGTATTACCCTCCGATGGATAGAGGAAGTTAGAACCGCTCTCTCTGTACAAATTAAAAGGAAATGGCTATCCTATTTAGGATGATAAGCGTTATAACTCCCTGCTTAAATATTATCTCTGAGAAACGCGAAAATACTTTCAGAAAGATGATGGAAAGCGTTCATAATCAGTCTTTTTCAGGGATTGAGCACATTGTTGTGGATAATAGCTCGACTGACGGCACAATAAAAATTCTTGAAGAATACAAACAAAAAGGTTGGATAACAAC
Organism: Candidatus Vogelbacteria bacterium; assembly: GCA_903825615.1. GTDB lineage: Bacteria > Patescibacteriota > Minisyncoccia > Phycocordibacterales > XYD1-FULL-46-19 > CAIPHT01. The sequence continues at coordinate 3,839 of CAIKBK010000067.1, forward strand.
TCTTGTTTCCGAAGAAAAACGAGGAATCTATCCCCCAATGAATAGAGGGGTGCTATTAGCTAAAGGAGATTACATTAATATAATGAACACTGACGATTATTTTACCGACCTTAACTTTTTAGAAATGGCCATTAAAAAAATGGAAGAGACGGGGGCAGATTTTGTCCATGCTGACCGAATTATCAAATCTAAAGAAGATAGGCCTGATTCAATAAAAAGAGGCAATGAGTGGCAAGCCTTTTTTCGTATGC
>CAIKBK010000068.1 GCA_903825615.1 Candidatus Vogelbacteria bacterium
AGTCGCCAAAGGTGAGTTCTACAACCTGGGTGGCATTGTCACCCACGATGACGTCATCGATAATCGCGGGTCATATCCCGCCGAGGGTGGTGCAATCATTACCCTCGAAAACATGCACCTGAAGAGTGCTGGTGCGTACGCCGTGTACACACGGATGCAACCGGACGGAAGCTTCGTTACCTACCCGCCGATCTACTTGGCGGAAGGGACGGCGAAGTCCTCCGGGTGTTACGGTTGCGATGTTCCTCCGGAGTTGATGTTGGCTGGGATCGCTGGGTTTACAATTCCGGCAGTCATTGAAGCCTTGTACAATCGAGCCGAGCTGGTTATCCCCATGGGGGATCCATGGTTAGTCTCGTGCGTGGTCTCGGCAGCGACCAACAAGGGGCCGTTCACTGTGACACTGGGAGGAGCTCAGGCTTCTTACCAAGTTCCGGCGGACGTTCCCGATCTCACCGGCCTAACGGAAAGTGAGGTCACGGGATTGTTCACGGGCTCGTGCCTGGTGCTTAACATCATCAGGTCTTCGTCCGAAACCGTTCCGGATGGTCAAGTAATTGACTGGGACCCAAAGGGAGTGGTTCCTTGCGGGACGACGATCAACGTCACCATCTCCACGGGTCCGGCGAGTGCTGGGGACGTGGAGGTTCCGAACCTAGCGGGTCTAAGCGAGATTCAAGCTCGAGACCTCCTAAATCCCATCGGTCTTTCGGTGGGGAGTGTCGGTCTGACGTACGACAACGCTGTGCCCAAAGACAAGATCATCAGTTACACTCCGATGGGTAAGGTTCCCGTCGGAACGGCGATTTCGATCATTGTTTCGATGGGGCCGCAACTGGTTCCAGTGCCCGATCTCACCGGTCTGACCGAGGAACAGGTTGCAGCGGCCTTTCTCGATTCCTGTCTCGCGTACGAGATTGAGTACGCGCGGGACAACCAAGTTCCCAAGGGCCAGGTGATTAACTGGAATCCAAGGGGTACAGCGCTTTGCGGGACGACGATTCACGTTGTTGTTTCCTCGGGGCCGGGTGATCCTGAAGACGTCGAAGTGCCTGACCTCACGGGTATGAGCGAGACACAGGTGAATGAAGCGTTCAACGGCTTGTGCCTAGTGCGCCTCATTATCGAAGCCACGGACGCCAATGTTCCAGACGGGTACGTTATCAGTTGGAGTCCGAAGGGTCTGGCTCCGTGCGCGACGACGGTCAACGTCGTCATTTCGTCCGGGCCAGAGGGTGTAGCCGTCCCCAATGTTGTTGGGATGGCACAAGCCCAAGCGACGACAACCCTTACGGCTGCCGGTCTTGAATTGGGACATGTCACCCATGTGCCCAACGCCTTGCCGGAAGGTCAAGTTGTCAGTTCGGATCCGACGGCTGGTAGCACGGTTACTCTTGGAACGGCGGTTGATATCGTCGTGTCCCTGGGGCCGTTCACGGTCGGGATGTCGGCTAAGATCCTTAGTCCGGCTTCTGGGTCGGTATTCCCCCTCAATGACGACGTGACCGTCCAGGTCTTTGTGAAGGGCGACCCGGCGAAGGGGCCCTACACACTCGTCGTCAGTGCGGCAGTTATGACCGATCGCGTGATAGCCATCCCGATCGATGACCTCGACTTTGAGGGGCAGACTTTCCCCGTACCCTTCCATCTGGACGTGTTTGGAGATGCCAGTTTCGATGTGTATCTCAAGAACAAGGATGGAGTGTACGTGTTTACGAATACCCCTTACACAGTCCTCGCGAAGTGAAGTGATGTAATCCGTTAACGTTAAAACCTGGGTCCGAGGTCGCGCTTGCGCGGTCTCGGCCCTTTCTTATTCTTGATTTTTGAGGACTTGACACCACGGCCCGTTTTATGCTAGTAATGTTTTATCAAAAGATCGATAAGTTAGTTATTATCAGGGCTTTTAAAGCCATAATTATAAGGAAAAATATGAGTAATTTTGTAAAATCGTTCAGTTTTGTAGCCTTGGCATTACTAGTCCTTTTGACTGGTGTTGCTATTACTGCTAATGCTGCCGGTTTGACCGCAAGCATTACTTCACCAACTGCTGGTTCAACTTTTACTGTTGGTCAGACGGTTAACTTATCCGCTGATAGCACTAGTGCTATTGGTGCTGTTAACTACATTTGGTCGTTCAGCGATGGTACTGTTAGTCGCGCTGGTCAAAACCAGACTGTGACCTTTGCCACTGCTGGTACCAAGACCATTACGGTCTTAGCTGGTGATGCTTCTGGTGCTAGTGATACCAAGACCGTGAGTGTTACTGTTACTGGTGTTTCTACTAAGCCGGTAATTAGCAATATCCACGCTATTAATATCACTCAAACTGGAGTTACAATTACTTGGGACACTGATATTGCTGCTACTAGCCGTGTTATTTATGACACCACTAGCCACCCAGATATCACTGGCCAGACCGCCCCTAACTTTGGTTATGCGATCTCGACTCCTGAGGATGCGACTAAGGTTACTAGCCACTCTGTGGTTATCACCGGTCTCTCTCCAGCTACCAAGTACTATTTTCGCGTTATCTCTCAGGGCTAAGCTCTAAGAGTAATAAACAAAAAATGTCTGCCAACTCGGCCGGCATTTTTTGTTTGGCTTAGTTTTTGTTATGATAAAAAAATGATCTTAAAGAGTAATTTTCCTCTCTCTACTATTACCACCTTCCAGCTTGGCGGGCCGGCGAAGCTCTATCTTAAAACAGCGTTGCCTGAGGAGGCGATTGCTGGTATTCTCTCAGCCCGAGAGAGTGGACTTAAATATATTGTTTTAAGCGGTGGTAGTAATGTTGTTTTTCAAGATAAGGGTTTTGACGGTCTAGTTATACATTTTACTGGTGCCAAATTAACATCCAAGAATTTAGAAGTCTTGGGTGCCAAAGTAATTTTACCTGCCAGTGCTAATTGGCATGAGGCCGTCAAGAAGATAAGTGCCCTTGGTTTGGCCGGTTTAGAAAAAATGTCGGCAATCCCTGGCAATGTCGGTGGGGTAGTGGTTGGCAATGCTGGCGCTTATGAACAATTCATCGGTGACAAAATCGACTGGGTTGAAATTTTTGACGGCAAAGAAATTAGAAAAATAAAAAAGGCTAGTTGCCCCTTTGGTTATCGCGATAGTATTTTTAAAAAGAAAAACTGGTTGGTCTTGCGTGTTTGTCTCAAATTAAAAAAAGGTTTACCCGCCAATCTGGCGGGGGACAAAGTCAAATTATTAAAAGAAGTAAATGAGATTGCGAAGCTACGTTGGCAGAAGTTTGGTTGTCATCCCACTTGTGCCGGGTCATTCTTCAAGAACATTGAGCTTAAAAAAGTGCCTAAGAAAATTCTGGCCAAAATTGATCAGACTAAAATTATCGAAAATAAAGTTTCTGTTGGCTACTTAATTGGTGAGTCAGTGCCTAAGCTTAAGCTGGGTGGTATTTATATTGCTTCTTTTCATAACAATTTCTTAATGAACGATGGTACTGGTACTACCCGTGACCTTATTAAATTAGCTGGGAAAATAAAACAAGCCGTTAAGAAAAAATTCGGCATTGAGTTAGAGGAGGAAGTGCGGTATATTCTATAGATAAATAAATTAAACCATGTCTGACTATAAGCCAACGATTGGTCTCGAGATTCATGTGGAGCTTAACACTAAAACGAAGATGTTCTGTCGTTGTCTTAATGATCAAAACGAAAAAAGGCCTAATGTTAATATTTGCCCAGTCTGCACCGCTCAACCTGGCGCCTTACCTGTTATCAATAAAGAGGCCGTTAGACATGTCTTGCGGGTAGGTGCCGCTTTGGATGGCCAGCTAGCTGATTTTACCGAGTTTGACCGTAAGAACTACTTCTACCCCGATATTCCCAAGGGCTATCAGATTAGTCAGTATAAGTACCCCCTCATCTCTGAGGGTCATTTAAATGGCGTAGAATTGACGAGAATTCACCTAGAGGAAGATACGGCTAAGTCGGCTCACGATGATAAAACAGGGGAATCAGTGGTTGATTTTAATCGTTCAAGCTTACCTCTAATGGAGCTGGTCACCGAGCCGGTAATTCACGATGGCAAGACGGCTGGCAACTTCGCGCGCGAACTACAATTGGTAATGCGTTATCTCGGTGCCTCCGAGGCTAATATGGAACAGGGACAGATGCGCATTGAGGCGAATATTTCGGTGTCTAAGACAGCAGAGCTTGGCACGAAAGTTGAAGTAAAAAATTTAAATTCTTTTCGTTCGGTTGAGAAAGCCATTGATTTTGAAATTGCGCGCCAGACCAAAGAATTAGAAGCGGGTCGGGAGATCACGCAGGAGACACGTGGTTGGGACGAGAACAAACAAATTACTTTCTCGCAGCGTAAAAAGGAGTCTTCTCATGATTATCGCTATTTTCCTGATCCCGATTTACCCAAACTTTTCTTAAGCGAGATCAAAGAATTCCAAAATATCAAAGAGGCTTTGCCCGAATTGCCGTGGCAAAGGCGTGAGCATTTTACCAAGACCTTCGGTTTGAAATCGGAAGATGTTGAAGTATTCGTGCAAGACGATCGACTGGCCGATTTTTTCACCGAAGTTGCCGAAGGTTTTGATCTTGGACTCGAGACAGCAAAAAATTATCTTCAAGCGGCAGCGAACTATATCACCTCGGATCTTTTGGGCTTGGTGGCGGATACTGAAGATTATGCTTTGCCAGCGGCTCAAAACTATTCTGATCTGATCAAGATGGTTGTTGATAGTGAGGTGTCATCACGCGTGGCTAAAGATATTTTGGCCGTTATGATTAAAGAGGGGGGTGAACCGAGGAAGATTGCTGAAGAGAAAAAACTTTTCCAAGTGCACGATGAAGGAGCGATTCTTGCCATTGTCGAAAAAATTATTTCCGCCAACCCAGCTGTCTTTGAAGAATTCAAGGGTGGCAAAGAGAAATCCTTAATGTTTCTTATTGGCCAAGCGATGAAAGAGAGTAAAGGTTCGGCCAATCCGGAGATCTTGAAGAAGCTATTTGTTGAAAAATCTCAAAAGAGTTAAAATTAACTCATTAAAATTTAATCTAAGATAAAAACACTATGGCAAAAAAAGTACGTGTCGCTATTAATGGCTTTGGACGCATCGGTCGCGCCTTCTGTCGCCTTGGAATCAAGAATCCCAATATTGAAATTGTTGCCGTCAATGATCTCGGTGATCTTGGCAACCTCACTTATCTCTTGAAGTATGACAGCGCCTATGGTCATTTTCCTGGAACAGTGGAAGTGGGAGAAGGGGAGATGATTGTGGATGGGCAGAAAATTAAATTCTTGCAAGAGAAAGATCCTACTCAATTGCCATGGGGGGCGATGCAGGTGGACGTGGTGGTGGAATCGACCGGTGTTTTTGAAACTTACGCTAAAGCCAAGAGCCACTTAGATGGCGGGGCGCGCAAAGTTGTCGTAACTGCCCCAATTAAAGATGAACCATTGCCGGGTATCCCAGGTGGTACCCACTTAATCAACATCAACGACGAAGGTCTGGCCGATGAAGTCATTTCTTCCAATGGTTCTTGTACGACGAATAGTGCCGCGCCAGTGATAAAAATTCTTAGTGATTCTATTG
>CAIKBK010000069.1 GCA_903825615.1 Candidatus Vogelbacteria bacterium
AGGCCTAGAGATTAACAGTGGTAGCCAGCGCATCCACGACTATGACGAATTAGTAGCCAAAATGAAGAGTCGGGGACTAGACCCTGAGAAATTCAGTTTCTACCTGCAAGCTTTCAAGTACGGCATGCCTCCACATGGTGGATCATCAACTGGTCTCGAACGCTTCACTGCCAGAATGCTTGAGATTGCCAATGTTAAAGAGGCCACTCTCTTCCCGCGTGACTTGAATCGCATTGATGTCTTGCTATCTAAGTAACAACTGCTAGACTTGAAAAGCCGGTGCTTATGGCTACGAGGGGGTTACCCTCACCTAAGTTCTCTTGGACCGAAAGGGACGAGAAAACATTTCCATACCTCCACAAGAGGCGAGCACCGGCTTTTTTTGTAGACAAAAAGACGCTATAATAATTAACAAATGGATAACGATTTTAAAGTAAAAGTTGGCGAGTTTGAAGGGCCACTCGATTTATTGTTGAGCCTGATTGAGAAGCGCAAACTTCATATCTCGCAAGTATCGCTCGCGCAAGTAGCCGATGATTATATTGGTTATCTTAAGAGTGAGGATGGGCAATCGATGGAGGCGATGGCTAATTTTATTATGGTCGCTTCAACTTTAATGCTGATTAAGTCGCTCGCACTCTTACCTGGTCTACAACTTAACGAAGAAGAGCGTGGCGATATTTCTAATCTCGAAGACAGGCTCAAGCAATTGCAACGGGTAAGAGAATTAAGTCAACATGTCAAAGAACTTTTTGGACAAGATATGATTTTTGCTCAGACTGAACGCCGACGCGAAACTATAGTTTTTTCACCCACCGATGAGATTAAGATCCCCAATCTACTCACCGCCATTAAAGAATTAATTAAGAACCTGCCTAAACCAGAAATTCTACCAGAGAAGATTATTAAAAAAGTTATCAGCCTAGAGGAGGTAATTAGCGATTTGGCCAACCGAGTTAGTCGCGCGATGAAAATGTCTTTTAACGATTTTGTTAAAGACAAGGCAGATAAAATAAACGTCATTGTGAGTTTCCTTGGGATGCTCGAGCTGGTCAAACAGGGAGCTATTAGTATCGAACAGAAGGCCCATTTTGCCGATATTGCCATGGAAACCAAAAACGTTGGAATTCCCCACTATTAGGGTTATAATAAAAGTATGGATTTAGCTGCGAAAATCGAAGCTGTTTTGTTTTACCGTGCTGAGCCGGTTTCTTATGCCGAGCTAGTCAAATTGCTAAATACCAACCAAGAAAGCCTCCTGGAGGCCATAAAAGGGCTCAAGGAGCGTCTATTTGGCCAAGGCCTATGTTTGCTCGAATTGGGAGAAGAAATAGAGCTGGGGACCGCCCCTGAAGTTTCGAGTTTAATTGAGCAAATGGCCAAAGAAGAGCTGTCCCGCGAGCTAGGCAAAGCGGCACTAGAGGCCTTAACCCTCATTATCTACCAAGGACCAATTAGCCGCCCGGAGATTGACCAAGTAAGAGGAGTGAATTCTAGTTTTATTCTGCGTAATCTAATGATTCGCGGTTTAGTAGAAAGAATTACCGATAGTAAAGATTCTCGCCGTTATCTTTATAAGCCAACTTTAGAATTATTGCGTCATCTCGGTATTGAAAAAATTGAGAATATGCCTGAATATGAAGTTGTTCAGCAAGAGATAAACAAGTTTTTAGAAAATAATAAAAATGAAGATGGAGGAGACACCGAATAAAAAAACTCGCGACAAAGAAGTAATAGTTATTCTTATTATTGCCCTCGCTTTTATGTGGAGTGGTTTCTATTTGTCTTATCAATCTGATCCGCTCAAACTAGCTTCCCGAATAGAAAAAGAAGAGGTGGACACTGAACAAATAAGAATAATCGAGGCTAAACAAAAATTTTTTAATAACCTTAACTTAGAGGCTCGAGCCTACATTATCTACAACCCAGAAACCGGAGAAATTATCGCCCGTCAAAATGAAAAAAAGATTCTACCGCTCGCCTCGCTGACTAAAATAATGACCGTTCTCGCGGCCAGCGACGAACTCGACCCGCAAACAAAGGTTACAATAAACAGAGATGTCGAAGGTAACAATAACGGGCTAAGAACAGGGGAAAGTTGGCAAATGGCCAATCTCGCCGCCTTAACCCTAGTTGGTTCCTCTAATGAAGGGGCGGTCGCCTTAGCTGAAGCCGCCACAACCAGCACCGGGGCCCTAGTCTCATTAATGAATCAGAAAGCTAAGGAACTTCAGCTCAAATCATTTACCTTTAATAACCCCACCGGCCTTGACGAGGGACCATTGCCAGGCGGTCGAGGTTCCGCTCTTGATGTCGCAAAACTCTTTACTTATGTTTTAAAAAATAAACCCGAACTATTAGCCGCGACAAACAAAACAGTAATCAGGGAAGAAAGTACTGATGGCTTCGAACACACCATAATCAATACCAATAAAATTATTAATCAAATTCCCGGCATCCTCGCTTCCAAAACCGGTTTTACCGATCTGGCTGGTGGCAACTTAGCAGTCGCTGCCAATATCGGCCTGCGCCGACCACTTATCTTTGTTGTTTTAGGGTCCAGCAAAGAAGGACGTTTTTCTGATACCAAGAAATTGACAAGTGCCACCATTAATTATTACGCTTATATTAATAAGTAATTCTTAGACTTATGCTTTATCTAAGCCTCATAAAAGTTTTCTTGGTCTCAACCAGCGCTTTCTTTATCGGTATAGCCATTACTCCTTTTCTGACTGGCTGGCTCTACCGCAACAAAATGTGGAAGAAAAAATCTGGTAAAATTTCACCCGATGGCCGAGAGACGCCAATTTTCAACGAGTTACATAAAGATAAGGAAGTTGGTACGCCACGGATGGGTGGTATCGTCATCTGGGGAAGCGTCCTCTTGACGACAATACTTTTTGGGATGATTAGTCTGCTCTGGCCAAATTATGACAAATTTAATTTCCTCAGCCGCAACCAAACTTG
>CAIKBK010000070.1 GCA_903825615.1 Candidatus Vogelbacteria bacterium
ATTACAATTGAGTGGCTTTCCCTTACAGTACGACCGTCAATATCCTTAACCTTATGATGAATAATATTACAAGGCTGTCATTCCGTCAACAAAAGTTATCCACATGTCCAGATTATTGTTCTACTTAACGAATTTGAATGGATTTGGCAACAATGCTACCATCTGAGTTACTTGGTCCGTTTACCATAACCCCTTGGCCAATTATCAAATCACTGGCCTTGGCGATAGTCATCTTCGTTATCTCGGCCGAAGACGAGGACCAAACAATTTTAGAGCCACCGTCACGAAGTTTTAGAGTAAAACTCTGGTCATCTTTTTTTATAATATCACCAGAAATTATTCCGCCCACATTATTACTGGCACTTCGCAGACTACGCGCACCACTTGATGTGCCCAAAGCGCCAACCGCGCCCAACTGATTCTGTCGGCCTCCGAATGTCTTGGTGGTCTGCCCATATTTAAAACCAACATAACCGGCGACAGCGATAAGAAGAAGAGCACCGATAATTATTTTTGTTAAATTATTCATATTATTTTTATTAATTAATAATAATATCTCACCCGCCAGACCTCGGGCTCACTTGAGGTCTGGCGGGAGGGGGAACTTATTCATACCTTAAAGCATCAATCGGGTTAAGACCAGCGGCCCGCCTGGCCGGATAATAACCAAAAACAATTCCAATAATTGTCGAGACGCCAAAGGCTAAAAGAACAGAGAAAAGCGAAACCGAAGCCTGAAGCACGCCAAAATAAGTTATCCCGTAAGACACCAGCCAGCCCAAAATTACCCCGATAACCCCCCCGCTGAAGGTAAGGGCTACTGCTTCAATCAAAAATTGCAAACTAATATCGCGACGCTTGGCACCAATTGCTTTGCGTAAACCGATCTCGCGCGTTCGCTCGGTCACCGTTGTTAACATCATATTCATAATACCAATCCCCCCCACAACGAGCGAGATCCCCGCCACTGAGCCTAAAAGTATTTTAAAAATATTGGTCACACTCGAGACAGTAGCAATCATATCAGCCTGATTAAGGGTGCTGAAATCAGCCAAGGCAGAATTCTTAATATGATGTTCTAACAATAAAATATCAGTAATTTGTTGTTGCACCGCCGAAGTAACGTCGGCGCTCTCGGCCGCCACACTAATACTCGTTACATATTCATCACCAGATAGATAACGTTGGGCCGTAGAAAGAGGAATAAAAATCATATCATCTTGACTGCCAAAACCGGAGCCACCTTTGGTTTGAGTGAGACCGATAACCTTAAAGTTAACCTGCTTGATTCTAATTGTCTGACCAATAGCATTTACCCCTTCACCAAAAAGATCATCACGCACAGTCGGACCAATTACTGCCACCTTAGACCCACTCGTAACATTGGGGTCAGAGAAAAAATTGCCTTCGGCCACCTGCAAATTACGCACTGTTTGATAACTCGGCGTTGTACCAACCACTTGGGTGTTGGTATTCTGCCCTCGTGCTGTTATCTGATAACGACCAGAGACTTCGGCCGCCAGACTACTAATTGACGTAAGGTTTTTATTAAGAGCGTCAATATCAGACAATTTAAGCGACTTGGCCGAACCACGACCCGAGCTAACCATCATACCGGGACCTTGTTGCGCTCCCGGCTGAATAATAATCAAATTGGAACCAATCGATTGGATGCTGGCTTGAATAGAATTCTGCGCTCCTTGGCCAATAGCCAGCATCGCAATGACCGAGCTAATACCAATAACGATACCGAGCACCGTCAAGCCAGAACGAACCTTGTTAGCGGTTAGAGCCGAGTATGTTTCGTGAAGAATATCAATGATGTTCATATTAATTATTTATTTCGAATAACAACCCTCTTTTGATGTTGTCGATGGTCCGACACAACTTCGCCATCTCGAATAGAAATGATACGGTCGGCATGTTCGGCGACATCATGTTCGTGAGTAATTAAAATAATTGTTTTACCCTGTTCTTCGTTAAGACGCTGGAATGTCCCCAAAACAATGTCCCCCGTTTTAGTATCCAGATTACCAGTTGGCTCATCAGCCAAAATCAAAGAAGGATTATTGACCAAGGCCCGAGCAATTGCGACCCGTTGAATTTGCCCACCGGAAAGCTGGTTAGATTTGTGGTAAAAATGATCTTCGTCCAGACCGGCCGCTTTAAGCGCTTCTTTAGCGCGCTTGGTACGCTCGGCATCAGGAATCTTGGCATAAACTAAGGGCAACATCACATTGCGTAAGACAGTGGTTCGAGGAAGAAGATTAAAAGATTGAAAGACAAAACCAATTCGATCACGCCTGATATCAGCTAAGGAATCTTCAGAGAGACGGGAGACATCTTGACCATCTAAGCGATAACGTCCACTCGTTGGAGTATCAAGAGCGCCAAGAATATGCATAAGGGTTGACTTGCCCGAACCGGAGGGACCCATAATCGCCACAAACTCTCCGTCTTTAATATCGAAGTTTACACCTTTAAGCGCATCGAACTTAATATCGCCAGTAATATAGGTTTTGGTAATATTAGTAATCTCAATCATAATTTAACGGCCACCAGCTCTACCGCCTGCACCGAGCAAGCTAGGGGCTGAAGCGGTTGTCGTTTTACTAGCTGAGTTGGTAATTGTTCGAGTAATAATTTTATCTCCCACCTTAAGACCAGAGAGAATTTCTGTCGAAGTATCATCAGACAGGCCAATCGTGACTTCTTGACTTATTGGAGCGATACTTAAAACGACCCCCTGAGTACCCGAGGTGACTTCCGTTTTATTATCAACAACTTCAACATAACTGGTACCCCCTTGAGTTTTGACAGAAGCCGAAGGCACGACGATAATATCCTGTTTAATGTTGGTTGTAATATCAGCGCTCACACTCATCCCCGATCGAACACGCTCATCTTGGGTATCAAAACCAATTTTCACATTGTAAGTCACCACGCCTTGGGAAACGGTTCCCACAATATCAGTCTCGATAATTTGTCCGGTAAGATTTAACTCATCGATAGCATCAAAAGTTAGCGTGGCCTTCTGACCAACTTTAACCTTAGCAATATCCACCTCATTTAAAGAAACAGTAGCAATTTTTTGACGAGTAACAAAAGTACCGACACTACCAGAAACGTAATCCCCTTTTTTAACATTAATTTGAACCACACCATTAAGCGGAGCACGAAGCGAACAATCTTCTAACGCATATTCCTTCTGCTTAAGGACAGTCTCGAGAGATCTAATATCATAAGCCGAGATCGTGATTGTATTGCGACTAGAAGTCAAAGAAGAAATATCTGAATTAACCGTCTGAATCCAAGTCTCCAGATTAGCTTTATCAGAACTTAGATCGGAAGACCGATCTCTCTCATCAGTATTGTTGTAGACATAAGAAACATAAGTACCAGTATCTTTGACCGCTTGAAAAAGTAACTGGGAAGAAGCGATTGTCTCGGCCAGCAAAACTGAGACTTGATTATCAGTAAAATTACCACTAGCTGAACGATAATTGGCTAGAACTTTTTCATAAGCGCCCTTGGCTTTATAGTAACTAGAAAAAGCTGTGTCATAATATTTCTTGGAGGTCTCGTTGGGGAGATTCATTTTATAGGTAGAGACAGTATAGTTAGCTAAAATGTCTTCTAAACCGTCGAGGATTTCCGCCGAATTAATAAAATACTTATTAATAACAGTTAGAGAATCTGAATAATTCTTAGATAAGCCGGTAGTTGTCTTGGTAACCTGGGAAAGTTCCAACCCTTTGGCCTTATCGAGATTGAGTTTTGCCGTCTCCAGAGCAATCTCGGCATCACGAGAATCTAATTTAACCAACAATTGGCCGGCAGTGACATAATCTCCACTGCGCGCTCCAACATAAACAACGTCACCAGAAACTTTAGGCTTAAGATCAATCTGGCTCGAAGCTGAGACTTGACCAGTACCAGAAACAGTTTGAAGAATTGTTCCTTTTTCTACTGCTGAGATAAGATAGTGGGTCTCAGCGCTAGTATCGGTGTAATAGACATATAGTTTGTAAACGACAAAAATAATTATAATCAACAAAATAAAACTAATTATCTTGTGCCTCATTAGGAAATCTTTTATTGCGTGATAGCTAAATTTAGACCAAAAACTTTTCATTATTTTTTACTGGGTATTAGAGCTAGTTGCTTTTAATGGTAGTGGCGGTAAAAGGCGAATTAATTTGGCCTCAATAACAGATTCTTGATTGGGCTCACCCACAATTACAGCCATCTCTCCCACCTTAAGATCAGAGGAAGAGGCATTGGTGCGAAAACGTCTAATCGAAGTATCTTTACCAAGTAAAATGGTCTTTTCTAGATTATCGGGCGTAGAGATAATAATGGTGGGTAAATTAACCTTAATAATTTTCCCTACTGCCCCATGTCCACCCGGCAAATCACTAAAAGGTAGGCCGCCATTCATCTCTCGATCTGAGCGAGGCCCTTCAAAAGCGCGGTAATAATTATCGCCCATGCGGTAAGAAAAACCAGCCTGGTGAAAACCGACAAAACGTCCCGCTTGAAAAATAATTAAAATAACAATCAGAATAGCTAATGTGCAAATAACTCCTTTAAAAAATTTAGACTGCCAAAGATTTTTAATTTTGTTCATATAACTAAATTTAAACTGGTAATAAAATTACTAGAGCGTTAATAATCGTTTTAGCTATAGACCAAACCAAAACAGTTATAATAAAAAGAAAGGCAATCAGACCAAGTACTGGTAATGATTCGGCCAGAGATAAAACTAGCTCCCGCCAGTAAGAGAAAAGGAGGCCACCATCAGAAACAATGAGAGATAAGTATTGGATAAACCCAGACTTAGCAAAAAGACTTGATAAATATATAACACTGGCAACTAAACCAGACAAAGCCAGAATATCAACCAAGGCAAAGATTACCAGTTGAATTTTAGCTTGTCTTTTCTGTTCCCGATTGAGACGCGCCAAAACCGCCCGTTCGAGACCGGCTGGCGAACTGATGAATTTCAAGAATTGCACCATATACCTACATACGAGGAGAAGGAAGTTTTTGGTGCAAGAAAATAAGCGCCCGACGATACTGGCTCTTAACTGTGTTCATTGGTCGGCCTATAACTTTAGCAATTTCTTCAAAAGTTAGATCATCCTCTAGGTGGAGAAGAAAAACCTCCTGTTGAGCAAAAGGTAAGGAGTTGATAAATTTGTCTAGTTCTTGCCTTAATTCTTTTTGCGCAAAAATTTCATCTGGCAATAACTGATTGTCAGCTAAATTTTCTCCAAAGTCTGGTTTGCCCTCTTCCCCTTCTTGACTTAATTTAGAAAAAATAATTGGTCTTTTCTTCCTCAACCAATCGATCACGGTATTGCGAGTAATAGCTAAAATCCAAGTTTTGAGACTTTGGTCGGGATTATATTTGCCCAAATTCTTCCAAATCTTAACAAAAACTTCTTGAGTAATATCACTAGCTTCATCTTTTTCCCCTGTTAGCCTAAAAACAAAACTGTAGATCAGACCGGTATAATCCTTAACAATTTGTTCAATATTAAATTCTTTAGATAAAAAATCAGCCATTAGGCCTTAATATAACACACTTCGTTCCGCCGGGCGATAACCTTCTTTAGTCTAGAAAATAAGTTTTTTAACAAGTATTTTTGGTAATGAAAGTTGAACAAATATCGAGTAAGACTAAGAAAAGAGTGGCAACAAGGGGACCAAAGATAAGACCAAAAGGACCAAAGAAACTCAAACCACCAAGAACAGAAAGGAGAACAAGCAAGGGATGAAGATTCATTCCCCGACCAACAAGCGGGGGTCGAATAAGATTCTCAGCCAAACCAACAAAAACGATTCCCCACAAAAGCACGCCCAAAGCGGCCAAGATTTGCCCGTTAAGATAAAGAAATAGAACCGCTGGCAAAATAACAATTGTCGTCCCAACCATTGGGATAAGAGCGCCGATCGCCGCAACCGCACCCCATAAGACGGGGTTAGGGACACCAAAGAAGAAAAGTCCAACCGCCAAAAGAGCTCCTTGGATAATTGCTACCAAGAGACTCCCCTTAATAACAGAATTAATAGCTAAATTAATTTTCTTAATAATTATTTGATC
>CAIKBK010000071.1 GCA_903825615.1 Candidatus Vogelbacteria bacterium
CGGGGATCTCTTTGTGATATGTTCCGTTAAATGATATACGTTGATTTGGATCAATACCTTGTTTGAAGAATATGTAATTGCAAGCATATTCTAAGAAATGGCCATGACCACCACCTGTATAATTTAGCATTTTCCCAGCTGGGCCAATAATAGACCCGAGCATTGTGACACTGTCATAACTATAACTATCATCTTCAGCACTAATTAGCAAAATTTTATCCTGCCCAGTAATCAACTTGGCATCTTTTTCGGGCGCTAGACCTTTGAAATTCAGGCCTGGACTTAAGGCCACACCACGAAAGGCTAGCCCTTCACTAACGGCCATAATTGCCAAATTGGCCCCAATGCTCGAACCGATAATGGAAACATTTTTGCCTTGGCCAACTAGGTAGTCATGTGCCACCCTGATATCTAAAATCATTTTATTAAAATCAGTCGGCCCAAAACTGCTATAGACTAAATCACTCTCCCCATGACCACGCAAATCAATCGCCAAAACTGACCAACCGGCTTTATTTAATTCCCCCGGCAAACTCCCCCAAGAACTTTTGTCACGGCCAAATTGGTGAACCAAAATAACAGCCTTAGTGCCGGTTATTGACCAATATAAGCCGGCAATTTTAATATTATCTTCAGTTTTTAGGGTAATTTTTTCCATCTTGAAATCTTTTATTATTAATTTAGATTGACCTAGGCTCCAAATAATCAGCAAAATGGCGATCAAAACCAACCCGCCAGCAAGAATGCTCTTTCTTTTGCCCATCTTGATATTTTACCACGAATATGGCAACCTTAAAAAGGAGTTTGGAAAACTAGGCCCAGAGATCAACAACAGAAGAAGGAGACCATGCCCAATGGCAACAGTGCTGACAGCGGAAGACAGAAAAAGTGACCTGGAGAGATTCTGCGAAAGATACCCCGACGCCGGCGAAGCCCGCGAAGTGCCCCAGGGGAAAATGAACTACCTTGGCAAGAACAGGAAGCTCCAGGTTGGACCGACCAAGGGAGAATCTGAACAGGGGGTCACGATCCTCTTCGCCTTGACCAAGGCAACTGGGAGTAATCCCAACGGGGAGATTGTTTACGCCATCCCTCGTTCTGGTCGGTAGGCCCCAAGAACCTCTAGTACCCACCGTGGACGTCACCACGGTGGGGAATTTTTTTTAATTTTTGCCCGTACTACCAAAACCATCTTCGCCCCGACTCGTATTACTTAATTCCACAACCTCCTCTAGTTCTGGGCAATCAACCGGCTGAATTAACATTTGAGCAACCTTGTCATGTTTTTTAAGAGTGTAAGTTTCGGTCGATAAATTAATCATCCCAATCTGTACCTCCCCCCGATAACCAGCATCAATCACTCCGGCTAAAGTCTTAAGACCATGGCCGGTAGACAGACCACTCTTATCCCAAACCAAACCAACGTAGCCAGAGGGAATCTCCAGCGCCATACCCGTCTTAACTCTAATTCTCTCGTTAGGTTCGAGAGTTACTTCCTCAAGAGCAAAGAGATCCATCCCCGCATCACCAGGGTGAGCATAGTTAGGAATCTTTGCCTCGGGGTCTAACTTTTTGATTTTGATTTTCATTTACGAAGAATTTTATCAATCCGCTCAGCAATCTTTATCATATCTTTTTCTTTTTTACCTCGGGTTGTCTCGGCCGCTGTGCCCAAGCGAATACCGGATGGATCAACTGGGGTTCGAGTGTCAAAGGGAATAGTATTTTTGTTGACAATAATCCCCTCGGCCTCCAGTTTCTCACTAGCAATTTTCCCTGTAATTTTACCTTCAGTTGAATTAGCGATATCGACGAGTAACAGGTGATTATCTGTACCGTCAGAAACTAAACGCCAACCTCTTTTCTTTAATTCTGTCGCCAAAGTTTTAGCGTTTTTAATTATTTGTTTGGCATAAGTTTTGAATTCGGGCTTGGCCGCCTCCGCTAAAGCTACGGCGACCGAAGCAATCTGATTGAGATGCGGTCCGCCTTGGATACCGGGGAAAACCGCTTTATCAATTTTTTTATTTAATTCGCGTTTATCAATTCGCGAAAAAATAAGACCGGCCCGTGGCCCACGTAAAGTCTTGTGAGTCGTTGTTGTCACAATGTCAGCATAAGGAAAGGGTGAGGGATGCTCTCCAGCTGCAACCAAACCCGCGATATGCGACATATCTACCATCAAGTAAGCCCCCTTCCGTCCGTCAGGGTAAACCACCGTATCAGCAATTTCTCTAAATTTTTTCCAGTCAATTTTGCGCGGATAAGCGGTAAAACCAGCAATGATCAAATTTGGTTTTTCCTTAAGTGCCAGTCTTTTAATAACCTCGTAATCTAATTCTTCAGTATCCCGACTAACGCCATAAGGAACTTGCTGCCAGAATTTGCCCGTGATCGAAACTTTATGCCCATGCGTTAGGTGCCCACCATGCGCGAGCTCCAGCCCCATAATTTTGCCACCCTTGGGCACCAGTGCTAAATACACAGCTAAGTTCGCTGGTGAACCTGACAAAGCTTGAACATTAACCGCCCAGCTCTTAGAACTTAATTTAAAAAGTTTTAGAGCGCGCTCTTGGCACAAGCTTTCAATCTTGTCGCTAATATCATTGCCGCCATAATAACGTAAGGCCGAATAACCCTCGGCGTACTTATTGGTCAAAACCGAGCCCAAGGCGGTGAGGACATCGCGCGAAACATAATTCTCCGAAGCGATAAGATTGACCACCCTCCGCTGGCGCCCTTCCTCCGCCTTAATTAATTTTTCTATAACTTTATCTTTCACAGTTAAAATTTAACATTTTTTACCAATAATGGCTACGGGTAGCGACCCCTAGTCTATTCTACCCAACAATGTATAATAAAAATAAGATGAAACACCACCTAACTCTTAAAAAAGTGGTTGATCTCGATGACCTAACCAGCCGTCTAAGACAGATCATATTCCGAGGACTTTACAATAAAAAAAGTGAATATTTAAGACCCTACAAAAAGGCTAGATTCTCCCTAGCTAAAGTGTTCCCCGCCAAAGCTATTGGCCAATCACCAACTATCGTAACCGGCGAAGGTAAACGAATTCTTTTTTCTCCGCAACCAACAATCTACCAAAATCAAACCGAGATTATAAAAACAGTTGACGAATTCTTAGTTAAACAGAAGATGAGGGTCAACCAGTTGAAGTCGGCGGTTGAATATGAATGGGAAGGACGAGGAATTTTCCATATGCTACCACCGATAATTGAGAAACATACTTATTATCTCAAGAATGGTTTTATTGATTTAAATAAATTAAGCCAGAGATTTAACCACTTTTATGTTAAGGACGCCAAAGATAATCTTCACCACTTAGCCGATCGTTATTTAGCAAACTATTTCATTGACGAGGTTAGCTCGATACACTCGCTTGACGTTTTTCACTCCAACGCACCAATCATAAATTACGGGATTCAATATACTGGTTACTTTGACTTCTACATCATTTGCGATGGTATGCACCGAATTGATTATTCGATTGAACACCTAAATGAACCTATCGATGTCCTCTTGGTGGAGTCTGGCGAAACACCGCTCATCCCCTACTATGCCTTCCCCGTCCCCTTCCATCCAACAGTTAGATTGTCGAGTAAACAGTCAGAAAAAATGTATCCTCGTCTTGAGCGCGACAAGATACATCTCCTGAATGATTTTTTGAAAAAGACTCTTCATTATGACTGGACACCGGCCGATCTAAACGTTAGCAAATTAAGAACTAATATTGGATAATGGATGACTTAAAATTATTAAGTGAAAATCTAAATCTCTCAGTGAGCAAAAAAAATAGCCGGCAAAGATCTGTTTCTTTGGCTCAATCAGAAAGTGGTGCCCATTATCTAGCTGGATCAATAGATTCTGATACTAAATTACTGGGAATATCTTCCGAACAGGCAGTTTTAGGCCTAGCGACACTAGCTCAAGATTACAAGATCCACCAAATAATAACCTTAAGAGAATTGGGTGAGGAAGTTTTTTCACTTTCGCCAATAATCGCCAAAATTATTATTGATTATTCTAGTCGAACAGGAAAAGCGATTGAATATTCGGTTATTGATATGTCAGGAAATAAATTATTTGATACCCTAAATCTAAATAAATTTTATACAGCCTATCAACCAGCTAATAATTTACTAGCTCGAGTAAATTCAGACATAGCGGTCAGTCCTAATTGGCTAGAGCTACCAACACAAAATTTAGATTACCAAAAAATCTTAAAAGAATATGCGCTAAAGGGCCTAGAGCGCAACTTCCCTATCTCGGAGGGCGTTTCTGGTTATAGTACAGCCGTAATAACAAAAAGTGGGCGACTTTATTATGGCGGGCAATATTCCTCCTCTGATGAACGACTGGGGCTCCATTCAGAAATGAACGTGGTCATTAGCGCCTTAATGAATAAAGATGATGAGATTACTCATCTCGGCTTAGTCTCAACTAAATACCCTGACTCACCTTGCTTCCCCTGTGGTGGCTGTCGACAATTCTTAGCTGAACTTTCCAATAAATTTAATTGGGACCTAGAGATCCTGTGTTTTGCCAAAGAAACTGATGATTTGGCTCAAAGAAAAATTAGTGATTTATTACCCGATCTATGGACAAGCAAAAAATGGTAACCGAAAAAATAAGAAATTTTCCCCTAGTTGATGCCATCCTCCTAACACCCCAAGAAGGGCTCTTTGGACCAATCGGTATTTGCACCAATACCACAGCCCCAGGCCAAGTCTGGAATGAGATAGATGAGAGCAATCGCCAGCTAGTCTCAGTTCTGGGTCCCCTGATCGTTAATCGTGATGGTTGTGAACGAATGATTATTAATTCACTCGCTCACCCAACCCAAAAGTTTTTAATTCTCTTTTCCGAGGAATCATTAACTTTCTCCCCAAGTACAAATTTACTAATTTCTCTGCTGAAGGGTTTTGACTCCGATAAGGTTGGTAATTATATCGCCGACGGTATCGCTAGCTCTCCCTATTATCCTAATATCACCGAGCAATTATTTAACCTCTTTCGCCAAGAAATTATTGTGCTCCCGCTTTTTATGCATGCCCATAAAAAAAGTGGCGAGATCATAAATAACTATCTCACCTGGCTCAAACCAAAAATCGCTCCTAAACTACACGAGCTCCTAGTTAAGATTAACAGCAAAGAAAGTATCTATTATGATTCCCTTAACAAAGTTATTGAGGAAATCGGCAATACTAAGACTGAAGAAAAAAATCTAACTCCACTCCAGGCTAAAGATTTTCAACATCTACAATTACCGAGAATCGAACTTGAAGAGGTTGGGGAAAAATTTTCCTGCCCCTTTAACGTCAGACTGGTTAATGGGCAAATTAGAGTTGACCTGCAACTAGGGGCTAAAGGGTTTTATCTTATTGGCAAAGATCCTTTTGCTATGGCTTATTCAATAATGCGCCGGCTAGGTCCAGACAAAGACCAATTAAGTCCTCGCGACCAGTTGTTCTTGGGCGCTGAACTGGGGCGAGCAAGCACCGAGCTTGTTAATAATATTTCCTTCCCCCCCTTTATTATTCCTCAGGAAAAACTCGGGCAAGAAGAAATAAAATTGGAGCCAAGCATTAACTTAAAAACTGATAATCGCTATTATTACAAGGTAAATACCAGCAACCAAAAGATTTCTGTCATGTGCCTCGCCTTTGATGTCTGCGAGAAAGTTTTTGAATTACTGGCCGAGACGGCACCAACCTTAATCAATAAGCTAAGCGAGGAAAATCGTTTCGAATCTTACGAGATGGATATTCTCCATCGTCTGGATACCGGCACCCAGATTGGCCGAGCGGCCATCGCCGCCCAATTAGGTTATTCTTTTATTCAGGATTTTGATGTTATTTTTGCCATCAACAAAGAGCGTCTCCCGCTCTGTTTGGCCGATGGAGATTCTTTTCTTGATGTCCACAAAAGCGTTCTGCGTAAAATTTATACCGAAGGCCTAACTGAAGATCATGGCGACGAGTGGAAGGGTTTAGCCCGCTCGGCTTCGGTTCTGGCCATTTTTAGAAACATTCCCTCCGCCCTCAAGACTATTCCCAAGATTTATGATCAAGGGGAACAAAAAGCGGAAGACGCGAGAACTAATTATAAAAAACAATTACTGCGCTTTGACCACGATGGATCATATTCTTATGGCGAGAGAACACGAGCCTATTTTGGCTTTGACCAGTTAGCCAAGGCCATTGAATTACTTAAAGCCGACACGACAAGGGCCGTGACAATCCAACGTTTTGATCCTATTAAAGATATGTCCTTCTCCATTAACGAGGAGAATGGCCAAATTAAGTATACCCATGACCCTTGCTTAACTCATGACATTTTCTTTGTTCAAGATGGAAAATTAAACTCTTTCCATATTGCTCGGGCCCACAACGCGGTTAATGCCTATCCAGAAAATATTTTTGGGCTATATGATGCTTACGCCAAAACAGTGGCCGAAGGTCTTGGCCGGCCAAACGGAGACCTCTTTATGCTCTCCAACCGAGCGAATATTTTACTCCTAACAGAGGAGCAAAGAACCAAAAAGATCTTGAGTGAGCCATCAAAACCAATGGTCGAAATAGATAGAAGGACTGGACCTTATTTACTTGGCGAAAATATAAACTTACCGACAAATAATGGTGGTGTCGCTTATATAAATTACCAAGCTCAAAAAGAAAAGACGAGACCAAACAATCGCATCCTAGCTAAGCTAGAAAATTACCAGGGCCAAAATATTTTGTTAAAAGCGATTAATTATCTTAAGAAGAAAGGGGTGATGCACAATAACCCTATTTTGTCTGAGTTCTACCCCGGCCAAGATGAGGCCGATGGCGACAAGCTCGTATTTTTCCAGGCTAATGTGCTAGGTGGCAAGGTTAACGGAACAGCGGTCTTTGTTAACCACTCTTTAGGAAAGTTGAAAGAGGACCAAAAACTGTTAAACTATCTCCTGAGCCAATATTCGGATAATTTAGATTACCCCTTAGGTGAAGCTATTATCTTCTATGTCAATTTCACACAATAAAATTATTGATTATTCCCAAATAAAAGTAATTGGTTTTGATTTAGACCAAACTCTCTATCCCAAGTCGCCAGAAATTGATAAAGCGATACAGTCTTATCTATATCAAAAAATTGCCGTCCATAAAAAAACTGATTTGGTTGTGGCCGAAAAACTATTTAGCGAATTATATCAAAATGGTAACGGCCTAAGTGGTCGACAGACTCTGGAAAAATTAGGTTTGCCAGGGGCAGACAGTTTGGTTCAAGAAGCTCTAGAAAATGCCAATATTATCGATTTGATAAATCCCAATACCGACTTAAACCAACTCTTAATTGAACTTAAAAATAATTACAAAAACTTAGATATCATAACTGGCTCGAATCAGATTCAGGTTCAGAAAAAATTATCAAAATTAGAGATATCAAAAAATTTGTTTAATAATATCATCGACGGCGACCAAACCTCTAAATCCACCGGCTCCGCTTATCGTTTATGGTTATCTCTCTACCCAGAACTTTTGCCTAAACATTTTTTATATATTGGCGACAGAGCCTCAACCGACTATCTAAGGCCAAAGGAACTGGGGATTAACGCCATCCTCGTAAACATCAAAAAACCTGACCCGAGTATCCCCTGCCAACAGCTAGAATCTTTTATTGAACTCCGAGAATATTTGATCTAGCGACAAAACCGCCAACTTATTTGATCTCCATCCCCATGGAGCGGGCGGTGCCTTCGATCATGCGAACGGCTTGTTCGACATCAGTGGTATTGAGATCAGGCATCTTACGAAGGGCTATCTCACGAACTTGAGCCTTGGTTACCTTGCCCGATTTGCTGACTAAATTCTTGCCCGAGCCCTTCTCGATGCCGGCGGCCTTCATTAGAAGGTTCGCAGCGGGTGGGGTCTTGAGGATAAAGTCGAAACTACGGTCGGCATAAACAGACAATTCAACGGGAATAATGTTACCAGCCATCTCAGCGGTGGCGGCATTGAACTTCTGCACGAAATCTCCAATGTTCACACCGGCGGGGCCCAAAGCCGTACCGACTGGTGGGGCGGGAGTCGCTTTGCCAGCGGGAATCTGTAATTTAATCTTTTTTGTTACTTTTTGTACTGCCATAGTATTTGCTTGGTTAATTTACCTTAAATCTTCTTAACTTGCAAGAAATCGAGTTCCACGGGTGTCTCCCGGCCAAACATCGAGACAAGGACCTTGACCTTACCACGCACCTCATCGGTCTCGCCCACCTTACCCTCAAAATCTTTGAAAGGACCGTCGACAATGGTCACCAACTCCCCCTTCACCAAATCAATATTATGCTTCACACTCTCATCACTCATGCGGCTAAAGAGCTCCTCAACCTCCTTCTTCTCGAGTGGCACCGGCACGACACCAGAACCAATAAAACCAGTGACCCGAGGAGTATTCCTCACAACATACCAAGAATCATCGGTCACGACCATGTCGACCAAGACATAGCCGGGATAAATCTTCTCATCCTCGGTCACACGCTTGCCCCCCTTGACCTTCACCTTCTTCTCGGTGGGGACAATAACGTTAAAAATTTTATTCTCCATACCCAGTGATTCGATACGCTGCTTTAAGTTGCGCGCCACGGCATTCTCATAGCCCGAGTAGGTATGGATGGCGTACCAATTACGCCCTTGATCTAATTCTTGTTTTGCCATAATTATTTTTTATAATGAGTTTAGTAAGTTATTGTAAGATAAATTCTTTTAAGCCAAGTTGGAAGATAATATCAAACAACCCGAGCAATAAACCGGTAAAAATAGAGATGCCAAGGACCATAATGGTAAAATTGACAGTCTGATTTTGCGTCGGCCAGCTCACATGCTTCATCTCACTGCGCGTATCCTTAAAGTAATTCGTTAATTTATTCATAATAATTTTGCTTTTACTTAATATTACTAATTTTGTCAGTTTTTAAAAAAAGCCCCGCCGGGCTTATTACTCTCAATGATACCCCTGCTTTAGTTAATAGTCAAGATAAAAGCGAAACCCCCAGCCGGCCGAAGCAAACTGAGGGTCAAAGCGACAAAGAGTCTAAGTACCAGAGGGTGCCAAGACCCTAAGCCACTTATCGCTAATTGCGGGAGAAACGCCGGCGACCTCCAAGCCACGCGTACGACCCGTCCCCCGAGTCGACGTCGACGCTCCAGCCGACGTCGTACCAGCGCACGCGGACCAGGCAGGAGCCAATGAAGAAAAGGTTGGCTTGGCCGTTGGTGCGCAGGTCTCCCTTTTCACCCTTGGGTTGCTGTTCCAACATCCACTTCAGGTCAGCCCAAGTCGTCTTCTCGATGTCGGTGGCTCGGAATTCCTTCTCAGTCGCGCTCCGCGTCAGGCGATGTATTGCCAGATGACGCGGGCCTTCGGCCGGGATGTGACCATCGGGGAAATACTTCACGATATCGCCATCAATATGGGCAAACTTTACGTCCTTGTTGTCCTTGTTGAAGAAGTCGAGAAGTTCGAAGGCCTCGGTGGCCGGGGCTTCAATCTCACGGACCAGTTCCAGAACTGGCGGGGTGAGTGGGGGGAGGCCGATTGTCTTGCGGAATTCTTCGCGATCTTTATCCTTCAATTTCCCTCTCACCGCCGCCTCAAACAAATCTGCCAAGAAACCCCTGTTCAAGTCATCGAACGCGTCCTCGGTCAAACCTTTTTGTCCAGCCAGGGTGAGAATGTGGCCAGCATTACAGATTGTAGCAGTTGCTTTCTTGCTCATAGAATTTTCCTCCTCCTATTTTGCGCTATTCTTCATAGCTTATAACTCAAACCGGCCAAATGACGAATGTCATTGGTCGGGATAATGCAATTAGTGATATTTCAAACAATCTTACTCCACTTTTAATTATACTCCAAAATCACCTCTTTGTCAATGACAAGAAAATGGCTTGAAATAAAGGTGAATGGAGGCGAGACCTCCATTATTTATAGATTATTCCAATCCTTAAGATTTATCCCCGCTTGATGCAAAATCTCCCTAATTAGCTCTTTAGAAATATCACCACGGTGCGGATTAGGAATATGAAGTTTAAAATCTCCCTTAACCATAAAAGAATGTCACCCGCCAGAAAAAGGGCCAGCAAAACCGAGCCGGCTTAAACTGCGGACGAGTTGACGCCAAGAAAGATTTTTTAACATATTAAGCGCAGACGCGCGAGCCGATACGAAGATTAAAACCAGGAATTTTTTCTCGGCTCTGAACCTTGACCAAGAGCCAATCTTCTAAAACTTCGGCTAGCTCCTGTCGGCAAGCAATTAAACTCTTGGCGTTGGCCCAAACTCCTGGACGACCAGAAATCTGACCAAAATAAGTGCCATCGGCCAATTTTTTAAATTTAGCTTTTTTTAAATTGTCGTTGATGAACTTTTCAATCATATTATTATAATAACACTAAAAATTTTACTGGCAATCACGATAAGATCGCAAGCGATCGTGGAGAATAATGCCAATAGTGACAACAATAAAGGAGGCCAACGACATGAGCGGGATGGAGATATAACCCCACAAAGCAAAATCTTTAACGGTGCATGGGAGTTGAACAGTACAGGGAGTTATAAAATCCGGAATAAGGTGGTAATAGATAAGATTGTGGTAAGTAGCGACAATTACGCCAAAGATCGAGAAGGGCAAAACGTACCACGGCAAATCCTCATCACGACGCCAAATGCCAATACTAAGAACAATAATCAGGGGGTATAAAAGCATGCGTTGGATAACACAGAGAACACAGGGGGGTAAATTAAGGACCTCGCTAAAATAGAGGCTACCAAAAAAACCAGCCCAGACTTGGGCGTAGATAAGATAAATCGTATATTTCTTAAGCCAATTTCTCGTCTTTTGCTTCACCCCCCAATTATAGCAGAATTGTGGTATTATCTAAAGGATGGAGACTAGGCCACAAAAATTCGCTGTCTTTGATATCGACGGGACCATCTTCCGTTCAAGTTTGCTAATTGAATTAACAGAGGAATTAATTAAGGCCGGCCTCTTCCCGGCCAATACTCGGTCCAATTATGAAATCCCGTGGAAGAAGTGGCTCGACCGCGAAGACGGTTATGATAAATATATTATGGCGGTCGTCGACAGCTTCCAAAAAAATATTAAAGGGGTTGCTTACGGTGACTTCGCCGAGGTGGTAAAAAAGATTGTCGAGAATCAAAAGAATCATACCTACCGCTATACCCGCCAACTAGTCAGGGAATTGAAACAGCGAGGTTATTTCTTACTGGCCATCTCTCACTCCCCCAAGGGCGTGCTTGATGGCTTCTGCCAAGAACTCGGTTTTGATAAAGTTTATGGGCGTTTCTATGAACTCGGGCCAGGTGATAAATTTACTGGTCAGGTTGTCGATGAACATTTGATTGCCAATAAAGCGAATATCATCAAGCGCGTAGTTGAAAAAGAAAATTTAACCCTTAAAGGCTCAATTGGTGTTGGCGACACCGAGAGCGATATTTCCATGCTCGAGATTGTCGAGAAGCCTATTTGCTTTAATCCCAACGAGAAACTTTACCGTTACGCCAAAATAAATAAGTGGCCAATTGTTGTCGAGAGAAAAGATGTAATCTATCGGATAAATTAGGCTCGACAAAAAAACTTTTTATGTTAATCTGACCTCCAGAAAGGAGGTGGTCTAATTGGTCACCAGAAAAGAAGTAAGGAGAGTAGCCCGTCGAATCAAGAAGATCGTTGGCAAAGAGACCCCAGAACAAAAGAAGAGAAGGGAGGGTATTATTGCGAACCTCAATAGGGAGTTGCACCGGGCCTCTCAAGTTGGCGGAGTCTGCGGTGTCGTTCTCTACAACCGAGACAAGTCGACAGTTAGTTGCAGTGGACACAATATCGCTCCCGAAGTTCTTTTTGCCAAACTGAACGTTGGGACCGATACGTCGATTAAGTATCCACCACTGTACAGCTTAAGTTTAACGAGCTGTCGACAAGGACACCTAGTTCGACTAAACCAGTTCGAGGAAACAGCCGAGGATTATCGCTGGGTCGCCCTAATCGACTTCGTGGTCTCTGAGGAGGACCTAGGTGAAGTCTTAGCCTTCCCTCAATCACCACCGAGGGCACGGTAGAAAGCTGCGGCCAGAAGGCGCAACCCCCTAGGGTTGCGCCTTCCTTCTTTTTTTAACAATATAAGTTCCCGTAAAATGACCAACGCCAGGCAAGATTGACAGAATAATTATCAGCAAGACGATCGGGATAATATAACGATCAACATCAGGGATAACTCGACCCAAGTAAAAACCGGCTAAACCTAAACCGACAATCCACAATAAACCACCGATAATATTAAAAAAGAAAAACTTTTTGTAATTCATCTTAGCCACACCGGCGACGATCGGCACAAAGGTTCGCACGGCAGGAATAAAACGCGCCAAAATTAAACTCTTACCGCCATATTTCTCAAAAAATTGATGAGCCTCTTCAACATATTGTTTCTTAAAAAAACGTGAATCCTCCCTCTTAAAAATCATTGGTCCAACTTTTGCCCCAAACCAATAACCAACATTGTCACCCAAAACCGCCGCGACAAAAAGCAGAACCAGTAAAAAATAAATATTAAGATAATTTTGCGAGGCTAAAAAACCGGCGGTAAAAATAACGCTATCCCCGGGCAAGAAAAAACCAAAAAATAAGCCAGATTCGGCAAAAATAATGCCAAACAAGCCGAGATAACCAAAAGTCTTAATTAGCGCAACGAGGTTAAACATTATCAAACTATAACGCAAAAAAGGGAAAAGCTCCACTCGGGCAACGAGTGGAGCTTCAGAGAAATTGAGAGATCTTAGCACCGGTCATTTCCCAAGTACCATAGGCTACCAACTTGGCCTTGGCTGGCAGTATCTCGGCTGGTTTATCAGCACAGCCAGAACAGCCAACAACCCAAAGAGGATCTTTTTGGAAAACGGACTTGCCCCAATTAACCCTGTCGGCGTCTTCCGTTGGGACGTATAAGGCAATAGGCATCCCTGGCGGGATAAACAAGCCACAGAGTGGGCAAAGTATCCCTTTATTCAACCAGCAAGCATAGCAAACACTTCTCCCTGTTAACTCGTAACTAAGCGTCTGCCGGCCAATCTCCAACTCCGTAAACCAAGGTGTTCTATGCCCGCAAACACAACGATACCTAAGACCAGTCTTTTGGTAGATGAATGATCTTAGTCTATCCCCCCAAGTTCTCTCAACCTTGGGGAAAAAAGTTAGGTCGTCCATGTCTATATCCACGGCCAAACCCTTTCTGCCCGAAGGCTGTTTAGTCAAACAACAAAAGCCCCTATCTTTGATTATCTGCCAAAGCAACAAAAAATCAAGGTCTGAGCTTAAAAGCATCTACCCTGCTTTCGTCAGCAAGAGAACACTTAAAATAAAAGCCATGGTGAAAAATAATGCTCCATAGAAGCAGGGGGTAAGAAATGGATTGGCCAAGCCTTGGACACAACCGGTGGTACAAGCTTTATTATTAAGCCAATTATATAATTCGTAAGCAAAGTTCCCCCAAGCAAAGAGAACACCCATTAAGAGAATAATAAATTGTGCAATTATTATACTTTTCA
>CAIKBK010000072.1 GCA_903825615.1 Candidatus Vogelbacteria bacterium
CATAATACATATAGGCCTTCTCACGAGCAAAATCGATATCCGCGCGCAAAGTCTGAAGTGGAACCTGACCCTTACGCAGAGTCTCAGTGCGGCCCATATCAGCCCCACCAAGGCGACCAGACAAAGTAACTTTAACCCCCTTGACTGACTTGCTATTTAAAACTTTCTCCACGGCTTGCTTCAACACGCGACGGAAAGGAAGACGCTTCTCCAAGCCTTCAGCAATCATGTAAGCCACAATCGCTGCGCTCGCCTCCGGTTCCTTAACCTCTTGGATATCAACATTAATATCTTTGGGCAAAGTGGTGCCGGTCTTTAGCAATTGAGCAATAATCTCCGTCTTAAGCTTGGTGATACCATCACCACCGCGGCCAATAATCATACCGGGACGAGAAGTTTTGATAATTATTTTGTAAGAATTCTCCCCACGCTCAATCTCCACACGGTCAACATAGAAACCGCGCAAGCGCTTGGTGAGAAATTCGCGCAACATAACGTCAGCCTTCAAAAATTCAACGTATTTAGCGCCCTGGCCAAACCAGCGTGACTGCCAGTCGCGGATGATAGTTAATCTATGGGCATATGGATGAACGCGGTGTGTCATATTTTATTTGGTTTTATTGTCCTTAGCTTCCAAAGTGACTTCAATATGGCTCAAACGATGGCGAATTGGGAAAGCGCGACCACGAGACATTGGGCGAGAACGCTTAATAACATTACCTTTATCAACTGTTAAATTCTTGATATAGAGATCCTCCTCTTTAGCCTTAAAATTAGCTTTGGCATTAGCTACCGCTGATTCAATAAGCTTTTTGATCGGGGCCGCCGACTTCTTGATCACCAAATCGAGCTCGGCCAAAGCAATCGTTACTTTCTTGCCTCGAATAAGGTCCGCGATGAGACGGGTCTTACGAGGGGTTTGATGATGATTCTTAAGAAAAGCTTTCATATGGTTATTTATGGTTAGCCGGTCAAATTATTTCTTGGCAACAGGGGCTTCTTTGGCGGACTTAGCCGCGGTAATCTCGGCTTCTTTCTTCTTCTGTTCTATTTCCTTCTGCATCTTACCGCCATGTTTGGTAAACTTACGGGTCGGGGAGAATTCGCCCAAGCGATGACCGACCATCTCTTCGGTGACAAAAACTTCAATATGATTCTTGCCATTGTGTACACCAAAGGTAAAGCCAACCATTTCTGGGCTAATCTGACTGCGCCTAGCCCAGGTCTTAATAACACCAACACTAGAATCACTGGCTTTCTTGCCAGCTATCTTTTTTAATAAATTTTCGTCCACAAAAGGACCTTTTTTTAGTGATCGTGCCATAATTATTTATAGTGAGCTGATCGAACTAATTCAAACGCTCATTGAAGTGGCCTTCTGGCACACCCTGATGAGCAAAAAATAACGCCCCAAATGAGCTAGCAGTATCATAGCAAAATAGGACTTAATGTCAAACACAAAACCTGACGACGGTCATTGGGAACTTTTTAATGACCGTCGTCAGGTTTTTAAGCGTCGGATTTTTGAGATTTACCTTGCCAATCGATCAAGCAAGACCTGTAAAGCGTTGGCGGCTAATGCCAATTGATTTAGCTGAGCGGCTCGAGACATGATATTGTTCTCAGCTTCGATCACCGTTATCGGACCACCAAAAGCATCACCAGCATAAGTATTAGGCCAATCGTTATATTTCCTAACATATATATAATATTGACTCGGGGCGATAGATATCGGGAAAGTGATGTTATAACTGCCACTGTTAGCAATGTTATTAGCCAATCTAGTCGAACAATAGGTATTAGCTGCTTGAGTCACACTTATTCCCTTACTAGCGCTAGATTGAGTACAGAGCCAAATTTCGACATTAGAACTGAAGGCTGAAGTCGTCCAATTGATGGTCTTAATTGCGCCCTTAACCCAATCCCCAGCTGGCGAATAAGAGACAGTGGTTGGAGTAATAACTGGGGTTGGCATCGTGCAAGTTGCGCCAAGAGTACAACCATTAGCATCGACGCCATTAGGAGTAATTGTGCCACCATCGCACCAGCCTGGTGCTGGCGGGGTAGGTTGTGGGCAAGGCGTTGGCCCAGCAGTAATGGTGAAATAATTGTCACTAATATCACAAAGTGATTTTCCAGGCAAACCGGCAGGAGACAACGCATTGTCACAAACATTAATTTTGTAAGAACCCGGAGCTAAGTTATCCAGTAGAGGAAAATGGTATGAAGTATTTGTCACTGAAGTAGTGAAGGTATAAACATTCCCCAAAGTCGGGCTGTAAAGGTAAACTGAAAGCTGATCAGATGAAGGGAGATTTTGACTTGTCCAATAAGCAGTAATAGTATCCCCAACCTTGTAGCTTTCTCCCCCATTTGGCGAAGTAACAGTAATAGAAGGTTGCGATTGCGAAGTGTTTGGAGCCCAGCAACCAATGATATTAGATGTATTAGTAGGATAATTAGTAGCGCAATCCCAAAGCCAATTCACACCATTTGGCCCTAGGTGCTGATTACTGGCCGTGCCAACACTACATAAATTAGAAGTTGGCTGGACAGTAGAAGGAACTCCTTGAGCGCTACCACAAACAGCGTAAGTGACATTTGAAGAAATCGTCAAATAAACTGTATTGCTTTTTAGGCCAGCCGAAGATACAACATAAACAGGATAATTGCCGGGATTATAGGTGGTAGGAACAAAGCTAATTTGACTATCTGTCCAATAAGAATGGTTCTCTTTACTAATTAAAGTTCCGTTGAAATAAACTCTGGCATTTTGTAATCTCTCACCAACAATAGTGGCTCCATCTTTGTCGCCAGTAAAACTGGCTGAACTAATCCACGGGCCAGTCTCGCCGACGATATATAAAGAGTTACTAGAAGAAATATTGCTTAAGTCAGAATATTGCAACTTCATTAATGGGCTGTTGGTATCAACAATATTGACCCAATTGATACCGGTTAGCTTAGAAGTATAAGTCCCAGAAAGCATCTGGTTGGTGTTACAAGTCTTAATAACCGTGTAATTAATGGTCTTGCCAGCACCCAACACTAAATAACTGTTGACATTAGAGGTATCCCAAACAACAGGGATATTGCTAGAGGTATAAGAAGTAATCACACAACTACTAACGTCTCCGGTCGTATTACTACGAGTTGTGTTAATAAAATTAACCCAAATTGGTCGGTATGATTGAGGAATATAGATAGTCGAAGAATTAGGATTATCAATCATCAATTCATAAGTAGTCTTGATTTTCTGAATGCCACCTTCATAAACTTGACTAACAACACCGTAATTCTTGGTAACAACCGGGTTGACTTGATTAGTATTCTGACAAGAGGCAAGCTGACGTTGCAGTGTTACTATTATTTCTTGTAGTTGAGTAAGGGTTGGATTGACGGGAATTGCTGGTGTTGGCGGGATTGGATTACAATTACTATTTACCTGCTGTCTTAAACTCGAGATTTGTGCTAATAAAGCGGCGATTGTTGGGTCTTGAGTCGTAGCTTTTCGAGCAAGATGATTAGGAGTTAAAGCCTCACTACTAGAAAGATTAGGCCAACCAAAACTATGGTTCGAATTGGCATAATAACTCGATCCATCTTCCGCTATCCAATAGTACAAGTTTGATGTCGAATTGTTTGCCCCAACAGCCGGTAGATAAATTTTTCGTTCGATAGAATTGTCATCCTGCAAAATTACATCAACATTGGGTGAATTCGGCCAACCAAATTCAACCCACACTGGCCCAGCGATATGAGGGTTTAGACCTTCATACCATTGACCGCTATGATACGCTCCTAAATTATATTGAGCACTAACTTGTTCAACACCAAAACCTAGATTCGCAGTGCCATAAGGAGTGACACTTTTAATCCCCAAAATATCCTTAAACACCATTGGTTTTATTGAAGAAGTATTCCCCACCACGACAGTCAGGCTGCTTTGAGCATAACCGGCATCACAAGCGCCATAAGGGCATTTAGGACTACGAACCTCAAAACGCACTGTGTAAGTACCAGCCACTGAATATGAATGAGTGAAAGTTGAAGTTTGACTGATAGCTAGCGAAGAAGCGGTTTTGGCACCGGTTACTGGCGAATAATTATCGCCCCAATCGACAGAATAAGTTAAATTAGTGCCACTTGGCGCGGTAGCGTTAACTGTCCAAGTGCCTGTTTGACCAACATTAAGCGAGTTTGGTCCAGAAACAGAATTAACTTTAATGTTATTAGGATCAATAACACAAGGCGCACCAGTGAGTGAATTAAAGGCTTCACCAGAAGCGCAAGGGAGTGGTGGGACAATATTACCACCACACAAAACCGCGCGATCATTAAAGCCGATCTCGCCAGGAACAAAATCACCTTTTACATTGGCATTTTGCCATTGCTTAACTGCCGTCGTTGTTAATTTACCAAAATAACCAGTCGGTTTAACGATATTAAGATAGCCTCCAGAAATAAGGACCTTTTGAAGAGCCGATATTTCATTTGTTAAACCGTCATCTTCACCATCGCCTAAAGATAGGTCGTGGGTAAATTGGCAAGTCGTTGGTTGTTGACTTTGCAACGCCGCAATCTGCGCCTGCAATGAAGCCAATTGAGCCATTAGCTCGGCCAGAGTCGCTCCTTGACCAATAAATGGCACAATCATCAGAACAACAAGAAGTAA
>CAIKBK010000073.1 GCA_903825615.1 Candidatus Vogelbacteria bacterium
ATTACTGCCTTTAGTCTAGCACAAAGCGATGAAATAAACTAGAATAAATTTATGAGAATTTTTGTGAAAACGAGGCCGGGGGCCGGCGCTGAGAAGGTGGATAAAATAGACGACACCCATTATATAGTCTGGGTTCGCGAAGCCCCCGAACATGGGCAAGCTAATAAAGCTGTCATCCGCGCCTTAGCTGAATATCTTGATAAACCTAAAGCTCTCCTCACTATCAAATCCGGCCATACTTCATCAGCTAAAGTAGTGGAAATTTTATAGAAACATTGTTATTATTGGCCTAGTTAGAAGCCTAATTTAAAAATAATAAAATGGTTGAAGAAGTAAAAGAAACAGGAGCAAAAAGTGTCGAAAATAAAAAGGTTGCCGAGATTCAATATGCACCAGCCGACGATCCACGTGTCGCCAGTGGCGATGATCGCATGTATTATCGCCTAGTTTATGAAGATGGGACGATTGGCGATTGGGAACGTTCTGAAGTTTATGTTAATCAGCCAGAGAAATTCGCTCAACTAAAGGAACGTTTAAACCTAGAAAACGGCCTTAAAGAGGTAGGTTAAGCATTAAGTGATAAGTTTTTCCTCAAAAAGAAAAGCCCTATGTGCACGCACACAGGGTTTTTCCTGTGGTACACGTAGGGCTCTATTTTATAACAGCGGCAGCAACTGCCAGCTTCTCAGAACGACCATCGCCGGCGGTAACTAGGGCAGTAAACATCCCTGTACCTTTGATTTTTTCGACGAAGTCGTACCGAACTATCTTCGGCAAACCATCAACCTTTTCGGTGTAGAACTGACCCGAAGGGCTACCGATGACGATCTTAGCTTTAGTGCCAGACTCTCCAGTGATTTCGACCATCACCGTAACTTTCTGATACTGAGCCAGCACAACGCCATCTTTGGGCTCAAGGATCTTAACCCCAAATTCTTTGCTCTTGTCTGGTGTAATCCAAATAACCAGACAAGCAATGACCACCATTACCGCAGAAAACGCGGCAATACCTCTAAATGCACTTTTCATCTTCAGAATCTCCTTGGCCTGTGGCCGCAACGTAAAAAGGTTGAAAACTTGTTTACAAAGGCACCAAAATGCCTTAATCATCTCTCCTTTAATTATACACTAAAATATATATTTTGTCAATAAGCAACATACCCTTGTTGCCTTTCTGCTCATATCTGCTATAATCTAAAAACAATGTCGTTACTTACTGCTTATTTACCTTACGCACAGATTGTTTTATCCGTCCTTTTGGTTGGCGCTATTCTACTGCAACAGAGCGAGGGTAGCCTCGGCTCCGCCTTCGGTGGCGGTCAAACAGGTAGCGGTTGGCACACCAAGCGCGGGCTAGAGAAACAACTTTTCATCGCTACTATTGTTTTGGCTATTCTCTTTGCCCTCTCAGCTGTCCTCGCCCTCTTCAAATAACTAAAATTAGTTTTACAACTCCCTCTATTTTTTAACTATCGTGAAAGAAAAATTTTTCTCTTGGCTTAAAAGTTTAAACCTACCTCCTTGGGAGGAGCTGGTTTTTACTTTTGAATCGCTTGGTCAGATGGTTAAAAAAATTGTTATTGTCCTAGCTATTATTTTTGTTGTCAGTTCACTAATTATTGTTAACAAATTAAATAGCAAGTTAATGGTTGATGTCCCCGTCACCGGTGGCAGTCTGACAGAAGGTATTATTGGCTCCCCCCGTTTTATTAACCCCCTCTTAGCCACTTCAGATGTTGACCGTGACCTGACAATTCTTATTTATTCCGGTCTCTTACGCCTTACCCCAGGACGCGGTTACGAACCAGACTTGGCCAAGAGTTATGAAGTCTCCAATGACGGTCTGATCTACACCTTCCACCTACGCCAAAATTTACGCTGGTCTGATGGACAAAAGTTAACGGCTGATGATATTGTTTTCACGATTGAGAGAGCCAAAGACCAAGCCTACAAGAGTCCCAAGCGTGGAAGTTGGAATGGAGTTACCGTTAGTAAAATAGACGACCAAACTGTTCAATTTTCTCTTAAGAAGCCTTATAACTTCTTCCTCGAAAATACCACTTTGGGCATACTACCTGTTCACTTGTGGGATAAGGTAAAACCCGAGCAATTCCCTCTCTCCAGTCTAAACACCAACCCCATCGGCAGTGGACCTTATGAAGTAAGCGGAGTAAATAGAGATAATGCCGGAATTCCGCAAAGCTATAATCTTAAGCCTTTTAAAAAATTTGCGCTTGGTACCCCTCGTATTAATTTAACTTTGCGTTTCTATAATAACGAAACAGAATTACTCTCGGCCTTAGGCAGTGGTGAGATTGGCAACGCCAGCGCCATCACTCCGACAGCCGCCGCTAAACTAGCTAAAAATGGCCAGAAAATTATTCAGGCTCCGCTCCCAAGAACATTTGCGGTCTTCTTAAATCAAAGTCGCAACCAGTTTTTTGTTGACCCAGTCATTCGCCGAGCCATGGATTTAGCCATTGACCGTGATCTCCTAGTTCAGAATGTTTTGTCCGGTTATGGTGTTCCCTTACTTACTGTTCTACCTGAATCAATTGTTAATGAATCAGAAGAAACTAACCGTGGCACAGACCAAGCCTTGGCGCTTTTACAAAAAAATAATTGGCAAATAAATGCCCAAGGGCAGTTAGAAAAGCAAGCCGTAGTGGTAAAAACAAAAAACAAAAGCGCTACAACCAAGAGCCCGACCAGCGGACCAGTAAGCTTCACTTTGGCCACCGCTAACATTGATGAACTTAAATTAGCTGCCGATATGCTAGCTAAAGACTGGGGTAAACTGGGTATTAAAGTTGATGTTGAAGTTTTTGAACCAGGCGACCTCAATCAAGAAGTCATTAGGCCTCGTCGTTATGACGCTCTTCTCTTTGGCGAAGTTGTTGGCCGTGATTATGACCTCTATCCTTTTTGGCACTCTTCGCAGCGTTTAGATCCAGGACTCAATATTGCCATGTATGTTAGCAACAAGGTAGACAAACTATTAGAAGAAATTCGCGAATCTAACCAAGTCAAAGACTTAGGCGCCAAGTATCAAGAGCTTGCCAAAGAGATAGACAAAGATCAGCCGGCAATTTTCCTCTATCAACCAGATTTTCTTTATGCAGTACAAAACAACTTAAAAGGAGTGCAATTGCCAGTTATCGCCAATCCGGCCGACCGTTTTTCTGGTGCTTATAAATGGTATTTCAAAACAGACCGTGTCTGGTCTATTTTTGCTCGAATTGCTTCTTATTTCTAAAAATTATTATGAAATTATTAGCTTAAAGCTTAAAGTATTCTTCCCCGCCAGACCTCGGGC
>CAIKBK010000074.1 GCA_903825615.1 Candidatus Vogelbacteria bacterium
GGAAGTGGGTGATGAAAACGAAGTCTGAATTCTTTTCCTTCTTGGCCCACTCGCAAATTAGTCGCTCGTGTTCTGGCTCCATATCTTTCTCGCCAATTGCCTTAATCTTAAATTCTTTTTCAAGAATTTCTTGAGCTTCAAGCAAGCTTAGGATTGGGAAATGCTCAGGCAAAAGTGGCTTCTCAGTACCAAATTCGGCAAAGACCTTCGGGTGCTTCTCGGCGACAGCCTCAACAGTGTCCTTGATTGTTTGTTCGAGAACGGCCATAACATCGAGATGATTTTTGATAAAGCCCATTTCGAAGTCCATCTGGGTAATCTCACTCAAATGTCTAGTGGTGGCGGATTTCTCGGCGCGGAAGACCTTAGCCGTCGTAAAGGAACGTTCGAAAACGCCAACCATAACCTGCTTGTAAAATTGAGGGCTAGTTGCCAAGAAAGCCTTCTGGTCGTAGAAATAATCCACAGTGAAGGCAGCTGATCCGCCTTCGGCATCACCACCAACTAAGACTGGTGATTCGAATTCGATAAAGTCTTGTTTTCGTAGCGACTCACGATAAGACTCAAGAATGGTAGCTTGGACCTTGAAGATGCTGGTCCCCCGCTTGGTGCGCATTGTCAGAGGAAGATAATCAAGATAAGTATCGAGATTAAGTTCACCATCTTTATCGAAGGGAAGTTCTTTGGCTTCACCTAAGATTTCAATTTCTTTAACTTCAATTTCGATATCACCATTTTCTTGATCGGCCTTAATCATTTTGTCGGGACGCTTATTGACAGCGCCGGTCACACGAATTACCCACTCAGGGCGTAATTTTTGCGCTACCTCTTGCGCAGTCGTATAGTTTGGTAAAACTACCATCTGTACCTTACTTGAAGCATCACGCAAATCAATGAAGATCAATTTGCCATGATCACGACGCACGTCGACCCACCCGGCAATACTTACCTCCTCGCCAATATGCTTGCTCAACTCACTTATTTTAATTCTATTGATCATAATTATTTTTAATTATTAACTACCCTACTTCACTAAAGTTTCGAAGGGCAAAGAAAAACGCCCCTCCAAATTCATTATTGCTAATAAATTCGCAGGGGCGGTTTTTCCGCGGTGCCACCCTGATTTATTACTCTTTCTAACCTCACCTCCCCGGTTGTTAATCGGATCATTAGCTTGATTGAATAATAACATTTTATAACTAAAAGACAACAGCCCCACCGAAGCAGGGCTGTGCAAACTCGAAACTTAACAACGGGCTGGCCAACTCACAAGGACCAGGGGTCCAACACGTACCTTAGGAGTTGATGTCTGGAGAGTGTCCCGATTCTTTTTCCTCCTTTTCTTTTCCCTTCTCCAAAAGGTCTTCTTCTTTGCCTTCAATGGCACCTCACCCCCTTTTCTGGTGACTGGGTGTCTTGATGAGTAGGCAACGACGACAGACTTTGGTTGTTGTCTTGCCTTGTCAATCAGTCTTATCACTACAGCAGAACATTCAAGTTCCACTTCACGCACCAACTGATCGTGGGCCTCCCAGCCATATTTTAGGGCAAAATTCCATTTCATTTGGATCAGTCTCTTTGTCGGCAATGACCTTCCTTTGAGCCAAAACCTCATCTCCCAATCTTTCAAACAGCGCTTTAGCTTCCTTTCATCGACAGCGTGGTTATAGGTCTCGATTTCTTCAAGTGACTCCCACTCCGATAACGCTACAGCCATAGAGCCCTTTCCTTCTTCTTCGGTTAGTTTCCACCACTCCAAAACTCAAAGAACCAAAACACCTTCAACTTTTAGTCTAAACCCTCCCAAAAATCTTTGCAACTTGACTATGGCCTATTCCCAAAAAATCAAAACAAGAGAGACAATACCCACTAGTACTCCGATAATTTGCACGGCAGTCATTTTTTCTTGGTACCAAATCAAACCCAAGAGTGAAGCGGTGATGGCGGTAGAGACTGAGAAAATTACAGCCCCCCGAGCCAAACCAGAACCGCTTTTAAGGGCAAGCAACCAAAAGCTGTTAGCAATCAAATATGAAGCCAGAGCGCCGAACGCTAAATACCAAAGATGAGTCTTTAAAGACCATTCTTTGGCCAAGATATCAGCAATTACCTCAAAGATAATTAATAGCGATAAAGGAAAGATCCAAAACATTTTTATTGTGCCAACTTGTCTAATTCAGACTGGCAATAGGCTATTTGTTCGCTCAGATCTAATTTTAAATTGGGGCTATCGTGTCTTTGTTGGGCAATCATTAAGCTCTCTTCGAAAGAGTCTTGAGCTTGTTCTATCAAACCGGCATCTCTGAAGATTTCGGCCTGAGTCATCTGGAGTTGTAGGAACGCGATGTCTTGTTGACTGGTTCTGTCTAAAGCGTCTTCCTCTTGATTTAGAAACTCTACGAGCAAGGAAAAATCTTCTGGATTAACCTTCAAGCCTTCTACTACCTGTTCTGGCGTAACTTTAATTTTTTCTTGCTGGTCTTGTGCTGGACCGAAACCGTCTTCCATTCCCATATATTTATTTTTTAAATTATTAATTTTTATAAATCAATCCCGACTTTAGCGCGGACATCGGTCATTTTGAGTTTAGCGCGATTCTTGGCGAGCTTGGCACCATTTTTGAGAATTTGGAGAACTTGGTCTGGGTTCTTGGCAATCTCGGCTCGTTTCTCGCGAAGCGGAGCGAGATATTTATCAATATTCTCTGCTAAGAGGTCCTTAGACTCCTTATAACCAATCCCCCCTTCAACATAGCGCTTCTTTATCTCGGCTAATTGGTCGGTCGGGGTGAAGAGTTTGTGCAAGGCAAAGACATTACACTCCTCGGGATTTTTGGGCTCCTCCACGCCCTTAGAATCAGTTTTAATTGTCATTACCAAGCGTTTGATCTCATCAGTTTCGGCAAAGAGTGGGATGGTATTGTCGTAGCTCTTGCTCATCTTTTGACCATCAAGGCCAACCACGGTTTTGACGCCTTCTAAGATAAGAGGCTCAGGCAATTTAAAAGTATCACCATAATTATAATTAAATTTCTCGGCCGTATCGCGGGCGATCTCAACATGTTGTTTCTGGTCAGCCCCGACCGGTACGACATCGGCATCATAAAGCAAAATATCAGCTGCCATCAGGATGGGATAATCAAAGAGGCCGACATTTACCTCTTTACTCTTGGCCTCAGCATCCTTGAAGGCGTGGGCACGGGCGAGATAAGGCATCATTGTTAGACAATTAAAGATCCAAGTGAGATCAGTGTGCTCAGAGACATCAGATTGTTTATAAAAAATAACTTTTTCAGGGTCAAGACCAATAGCCAGGTAATCAATAGCGAGATCCAAGGTATCTTGTTTGAGTTGTTTGGCATCACGGGCGGTTGTGAGGGCGTGCAGATCAGCGATGAAAATGAGTGACTCGTATTGGTCTTGAAGCTCAACAAATTGCTTCATCGCACCAAAATAATTACCGATATGTGGTCGGCCGGTCGGCTTAACGCCTGATAATAAGATTTTTTTATTATTTTCTGCCATGGCTTAATGTTAACAGAAAAGAACCTTTTGGTGAAGCCTGCCGAAAGTTAGGCAACTGACAGAATCCTTAACTCTTTTGTTTTGGTTCCAGTAGCCAAAGAAAACTTATCCCCAACCTTTTTTTGTTTTAGGGCTGTAGCCATTGGTGAGTCACTGCTTAAAAGGGTGTAGGTTTTATCATCGGATTGGACCTCTATTCCACCTAAACCCTCGCAGGGAATAAGCATATAGTTCGAAACTTTGCCGTCAGTCTCAATCTCAACAACCGAACCGTATCCGATCTCCTTATTTTCTTGGGCTGGCAAATTTTCTAAGAATTTTTCTAATTCGTAAAGCGCTTCTGTGAATTTATTAATAATAGCGCCCTGATTTTGGGCTAGGATGGCGAATTGGTAGCGACTGGTATCACTATGAGATTCCATCGCGCTGGGAGCCTCGTTAACATCTCTTTGAGTAGCGTTTAGGATCTCTTCGTTTTGTTTAATTTTAGATCTCAGGACTTCTATCCCCGCTTTAATGATGGCGTCTTTTTCCATAAAGTGAATTTCTTAACTTACGAAGAAGATTTCTTTCTCGGAGTCTTCAGATTGGCTTTAGTATAAGCTTCAACCTTAGCTTTGGTGGCAATAATTTTGGGGCCCTTAGCCTGAGGGAATTCAATAATAAAGCTTGAACCTTGACCTTTGCCTGCCGATTCGGCCCAAATCTTGCCACCTAAACCACTCACTATCTGCTTAGCCACATAAAGACCAAGGCCAGTACCAGTAATGTTGGTTTTGCCAGCGTCATCAGCCCGTAAGAATTTTTTGAAAAGCTCGGGCATAGTTGCTGGGTCAATACCTACCCCATCATCGGAGACTATTAGTCTCACTAGCTCTTTGGTCCGACTTTTTCCAACTGGAAGATTTTCTACTTTGACCTTAATCTTACCGCTTGGCCCGCCTTGGCTATCAATTCGGGCTGGCGTGTATTTAATACTATTATCGATGATGTTAGAGATAACCTGAGTGATTTTACCACTGTCAGCGGCGATTTGGTGATCACCCGCGCCACTTTGGAATTCAAAAG
This sequence comes from Candidatus Vogelbacteria bacterium, assembly GCA_903825615.1. Taxonomy (GTDB): domain Bacteria; phylum Patescibacteriota; class Minisyncoccia; order Phycocordibacterales; family XYD1-FULL-46-19; genus CAIPHT01. The sequence goes on from CAIKBK010000074.1 coordinate 4,593, forward strand.
TTAGACCCTTATCCTGAGCATTTAGCTCTTGATCCTTGATAACGGTTTGCGTTATTTTGCCAAGATCCAAGGTTGAGATCTCATACTTCATTCGCCCAAGCTCAATGCGGGTTATATTCAAGAAGTCCTCGATGACACTCATTAATTTCTGACTCGAGCGGAAGATACGGGAGATGGCTTCTCTGGCTCTATCTTCAACTGGGCCATAAGAGCCTTCGAGAAGCATTGAAGACATACCCTTGATCGCAGTGAGAGGACTCCTTAGCTGATGTGAAGCAATGGAGACGAATTCAGTTTTTTGCTTATCTAATTCCTTTAGCTTCTCATTCGCTAATTCTAAATTGTCATTTGTTTTAGCTAGATCTTTAGCCAACTTCTCGATGTGTTCTCTCTGAGCCACTTCTTTCTTGACGCTCCTAATTAAAAATCCCCCA
>CAIKBK010000075.1 GCA_903825615.1 Candidatus Vogelbacteria bacterium
CTCATATCTGTTGATATTGCTTATATTACCACATTCTGCTATGATTTAGCAGTAATAATAACTTGTTTACCCCTATCCGCATAAATAATCAGATCCGCGCCAAAGAACTCCGTGTTATCGACGAAGATGGTAATAATCTCGGGGTTTTATCGTTTGGTGACGCGCTCGATAAGGCTCACGAAATGGATATGGATCTAATTGAAGTCTCTCCTAATGCCGTGCCACCCGTGGCCAAGATTATGGATTTCGGCAAATACCAGTATTTGGAGCAAAAGAAGCTTAAGCAAGCCAAAGGCCCAACTGGTGGAGAAACCAAGAACTTGCAAGTAAAAATCGGTACGGGCGAACATGATTTGGAATTAAAGGCTAAAAAAGCCTCCGAATTCCTGCGTGAAGGCCACCGCGTCAAGATCGACCTCTTCCTTCCTGGCCGAGCCAAGTATCTAGACCCTAATTTCCTCAAAGAACGCTTAGACCGGATCTTAACTCTCGTCAGCGAGAATTATAAGGTAGCCATCGCCCCTCAGAAGAGCCCTAAGGGCATGACGGTTATCATAGAAAGGGCTAAAGGCTAGACAAAATAGGCCCTTTATAGTAAGCTAATTAAGCCTGTTAAGGGCTTTTTTACGATATGAAAACCAACAAATCTTTAAGCAAAAGAATTAAGATAACCAAGACTGGCAAACTACTAGTTCGCGGTTCAGGTCAAAACCACTTCAACGCTAAGGAGAGCCGTTCTTCTCAGATGAGTAAGAGGCGTGGCCGTACGATAACGATGAAGAATAAGGACCTAGGCCGTTATTTCCCAACTAAATAAAGAAATATGAGCAGAATAAAAAGAGGAACAATTTCAATGAAGCGCCGCCGCAATGTCTTAGCCGATGCTAAGGGTTATCGCTTTGGCCGAAGCAAGAAAGAGCGTGAAGCCAAAGTGGCTTTAACTAAGGCTGGAGTTTATGCTTTCGCCCACCGACGCGATAAAAAAGCTGTCTTCCGTGGCCTCTGGCAAACTCGCCTCTCGGCCGGACTTGCCCCATACGAGCTCTCCTATAGCAAATTTATCGGCGCCCTAAAAAAGAAAAATATCGCCCTCAATCGCAAAATGCTCGCCGACCTCGCCACGACCGAACCTAAAGTTTTTGAAAAGATTGTTAAAGAGGCTGCTGTTTAAGTTAGCCTCTAATTTCTCCATCGTGTTTATCGTGAGCTTTCATCGCTTTGAATAGACCTTCCTTTTCTACTGCCAATTTATCTTTATTAACCATTTCAATAATACGAGCTACTAAGTTTTTAGGATCCTTATCAAAAATAATTTTAGGATTTGGCCGATGCCCATGTTCAATGATATCCTTCAGAGTCTCATCCATCTCCCAGTCTCCTTCAAGAATACCAATCGGTTTTTCGTCTTCGAAGGCAACGGTAAATTCATGAATTGTGCCAATGCGCCCACAGGCCAGAATTACAGCATCGGTCGTGCGGGTCAGCAGAATGTCTCGCCCAGGAAAGCCTTGCCCAGTGTAGATGATAGTATCTAAGAAATCGAGTGGCAAACCCCAATCTTCAACATGCTCCTTCTCGGTCGCGGCTGGTGACAAGCCAATAGAAATACCACCCGCTTCCTTAGCACCCATAGCCGACCATAAAGGCCAGCCAGTCGTCGCGCCAGTAACAATAATGGCCCCTTGGCGCACAATCTCAGCCCCGAGAGTTTTGGCAATAGTTAAAGCGTTTTTACCGCAATAGGTGGTGTCGGCCGCCCCCGAAACGCAGATTTTAATCTTATGGTGTTCATTGCGCATCGCCTCTAGTTTTTCGTTATCCATTTTATTAGTAATTAATTTTATAATTTATTAAATTTATTTTCTGATATTTTATAAATCAATCTCCGCCACTTCACCAAGTTCTGAGGCTTCAGCCTCCACCCCAAGATAATCCCTGATCCGCTGAGACAAGAACATGGCTGATTTGGTCTCCCCCATGGCGACAAAGACTTTCTTCAGAGTATCTTTGGTCTCATCAACAAATTGCAATAAATGGTCCGAATCCTTGTGAGCTGAGTAACCGTGAATAATTCTGACCTGTGATCGCACAATTATTTCTTCTCTCATAATCTTTACCGATCTCGCTCCATCTTGGATCATGCGCCCAAGACTACCCGCCTGTTGGTAACCAACCAAGAGCAAGGTGCTCGCCGGATCAGGCAAATAATTTTTCTCATGATGGAGAATACGCCCACCGGTCGACATCCCTGAACCAGCAATGATAATTTTCTTCGGGTTAGCCTGATATATGGCTTTAGACTCATCGGTACTAAGAGTCTCGTGGAGTTGAGCAAAACGGAAAAGACTATCGCCACCTTCCTCAATCTGCTTTTGAACCTTTTCATTCAAGAACCTGGCATATTTTTTATAAACTGCCGTCACCCCAATTCCCATGGGAGAATCCAAAAATACGGGGGCGAGTGGAATGCGCGACTGCTCAACCATACTCTCAATTTCAAAAAGAATTTCTTGAGTGCGTTCAATCGAAAAAGCCGGGATCATTAAGGTTCCACCAGCCCGCATCGTGTCTTCAATCGCATCTTCCAATAAATTACGACGTTCAGCCCGGTCTTCATGATTACGGTCGCCATAGACACTCTCCATCACCAGATAATTGGTCCCTTTAATAGATTCTGTATCAAAAAGAAGGGGCGAGGGAGAATTACCAAGATCACCAGTAAAAACAAGACGTTTCTCGCCTCGGGCAAACTCAAACATTGTCGAACCGATAATGTGGCCGGCATCCTTAAGAGTAATCCGTAATCCTTCTTTGAGGTTGATTGTCTCGTGATATTCGGCCGTCTTCCATATGTTCATCGCCTTCTCAATGTCAGCTTTGTTAAAGAAGGGCTCTTTGTCGGCATTTTCCTTTTTAAAAAGATTTAAGCCGTCAAGTAAAGCAATCTCAGCTATTTCTTTCGTGGGCGCCGTCGAATAAATAACACCAGCAAAACCATCTTTGACCAACTTAGGGATACGGCCAATATGATCAAGATGGGCATGGGTAACAAAAAGGTAATCGATAGATTTGGGATCATAAGCGAAAGGATCAGTATTCTTATCATCAAAGGCTTTAACTCCTTGGAAGAGCCCGCAATCAACTAAAATTGCCAATCCTGAAAGCCCGTCCTTAAAAAGGAAATTGGCTCCGGTTACCTCGCCGACCCCGCCATAGAAAGTTATCGTGCTTTTTTGTTCTGCCATATAAATGAAATTAAAAATAAAATTATTGCGACCAATGAACCGATTAAATCAAATAAAAGATCTTTAAGAGAACCGCGCCAACCATTATAGACCATATTAAGCGTCTTCAATTCTACCCGAGCAATATAAAACTTGTCAGCCGTAAACTCAATGAATTCCCAGAGTCCACCAATGATAATCGCGGCCATAACACTAACTAGAGCCAAATCTAAACCAGAGACCTCCCGCAAGCTTTTCCGTTTAAAATATAAAAAAAGCTGTATCGCCACGAGTCCGGCCAAGAGACCACCGAGGAAATGCATTGGCTTATCAAACCAAGGCCAGTACCAATACCAGAAATTCTTGAAGGCGAAAAAATCAAGAGCCGTAATCGCCACCAGCAGACAGACACTCAGAATAAAAAACTTCTTGAACTTCACAGTAGCCTTATTATAGCAATTAGCTAAAGCCCTGCCAATTGCCAAGTAAAAACAAAATAATCCTCGAGTCTTGACTCGGGATTATTTTGTGGGTTGTTTAGTATAGATATCCCTAGAATAAACTAGGTGGGTGCCCTAAGCGAGTTGGCCACGGCCAATCGCAATATTGAGCTCCCTGATATTTAAAATTGTA
>CAIKBK010000076.1 GCA_903825615.1 Candidatus Vogelbacteria bacterium
CCAAAGCTTCCTTAATTCCATTGATTTTACTATCCAAATTTTTATCCAATCAAAAAGGTTAGATATCAAACCTTATTTAAACACACTAAGCGAGAGAATGAATGAGCAAACAAATGAATTGCTTAAAATCCAAATAAAAGAATATATTGAATTTATAAAATTCTTTACCGAGAATCATAATGTCATGACCAAGAATTTCTTTATTGTTGTCCCTTATGAACCAGCTATCATCCAAAGCGGAGCCGGTAGCTTCTTGGGAGGGCTTTTGCGCAAAAATAAAAAAGACAACAAATCGGTAGAAATTAACCAGTTTGATGAGAATCTAGAACAATTAAACCAGAAAATAAATGTTGTTAAGGGCGGTTTAAACCGAGTCGGGCTACGTAGCGAAATTCTTGGGACAGAGGAGTTAATTGAATTATACTTTAAGATCTTTAACCCCGGAGAAAGTAAGGCGCCGACTGTTAATGATACCCAAGGCGCTATCAAATAAACATTATGGATTTACCCTTTTCAAACAAAAAGACGAAAAAAGAAGATTTAATCCCCATCCTCCCCGGCGATATCTACCAAGTTGGGGTCTTGGAATTGCGAGACATTATTTCGCCCTCCGCCCTAAGAGTAACCCCGAAGAGTTTAAATTTGGGAGAAAAAATCGCCCGCACCATGTTTGTTATTTCTTACCCTCGCTTCCTTAGCGAGGAGTGGTTCTCGCCAATTATCAACCTTGACAGTGTTTTTGATATTTCCATCTTTATTCATCCTCTCGACACGACGACGACCCTCCGCGCCCTGCAGAAAAAAATCGCTGAGGTAGAAAGTCGGATTATGGCCAACGAGGAGAAGGGGATGGTTCGTGACCCGATGCTTGACACGGCCCAAGCCGATATCGAAAATCTTCGCAACCAATTAATGCAAGCGACCGAAAAAATGTTTAGTGTTGGCCTCTATTTAACCATCTATGGTGATACCGAGGATGAGTTAGAAAAAATAAGCGGTGAGATCAGGTCTATTTTGGATGCTAAACTAATTTATCTTAAAACGGCTCTCTTCCAGCAAGAAGAAGGATTTAAGAGTACTACCCCTTTTGCCACCGACCTCTTAGAGGTAAATACTCAATTAAATTCTACTCCCTTATCCAGCATCTTTCCCTTTGTTTCTTTTGACCTGACCTCTAACAAGGGTATCCTCTACGGACGCAACATGCATAATTCTTCTTTGGTTATTTTTGACCGTTTCTCTTTAGAGAACTATAACTCAGTCATTTTTGCCAAATCCGGTTCGGGCAAATCATTTGCCACCAAGCTCGAGATTCTCCGCAGTCTTATGTTTGATATCGATGTTCTCGTTATTGACCCCGAACGAGAGTATGAGTTCTTGGCCGAGGCGGTTGGTGGACGTTACTTTAATATTTCCCTAACTTCCGAACACCATATTAATCCTTTTGATTTACCCTTTGCACGAGAGGACGAGTCAGGATCCGACGTCTTGCGTTCAAACATCATTAACCTGGTTGGTCTCTTTCGCATTATGTTGGGCGGTCTTAGCCCCGAAGAAGATTCTATTCTTGATAATGCCATCTCCGAAACCTATGCCCTTAAAGATATCACCCCAGATTCTGATTTTACCAACAAGCCAGCTCCGCTTTTGTCTGACCTAGAATTAGTCCTGGCCGGGATGGAAGGTGGGGAGTCGCTTGCCCAGCGTTTGCTTAAGTACACCCAAGGGACCTGGTCTGGCTTCCTCAATAAACCAACAAATGTTGATATTAACAAAAAATTCGTCGTTTTCTCAATTCGTGATATGGAGGATGAACTTAAGCCAGTTGCCATGTATATCGTTATGCATCACATCTGGAATGCTGTTCGTCGTAATCTTAAAAAACGTCTCTTGGTGGTTGATGAGGCCTGGTGGATGATGAAGGCTGAAGATACCGCCTCCTTCTTGTATTCTATGGTAAAAAGAGGGCGTAAATATTATTTGGGTGTGGCTACGATTACTCAAGATGTCGGCGACTTTATTAAATCCCAGTATGGCTTGCCTATTATTACCAACTCCTCAATTGAGATTCTACTAAAGCAATCCCCGGCTTCGATTGATCAAGTTCAACAAATTTTTAATTTAACCGAAGAAGAAAAGTATTACTTGCTAGAAGCCCCCGTGGGGAATGGTATCTTTATTGCTGGCCTAAAAAGAGTAGAGATTAAGATCGAAGCCTCTTATACCGAAGAACAAATCATTACTTCTGACCCGTCTCAAATATTAGCGATTAAAAAAGCTAAGGCTGAATTTCAAGCAGCCAAACAGGCGGGATAGAGGAAGATTCGACCATGCCAAGCCTCAAACTAAGAATTGGACCGATAGTGTCTATCTTTATGATAGTCACGGCTTTAATTTTGGACGGACTAAAAGCCTTATTGAGTTTTATTTTTATGGGTTGGTTGGTCAGTATTTGGGCGCAATTAACCTTTTGGTTTTGGTTCGCTTATCTCGGAGTCAGCTTCTCTAAACCGGGGAAGATGCAGGGAGTGAAGATTGCCTCGGTGAGTGTGCCCGCAGTTCTTGGGGTCCTTCCCATCGTTAGCGCTTTGCCCGCATGGTCAACCGGGGTTGTCATGAATTTATCCGCTGTTTATGCCGAAGATCTGCTCGAAGCTCTCTCTCCAGCAACTTTGCAAGTAACAGCTAAGGTGGCCAAACTGGCATCCAAGAAAAAAGGCGGGGCAACAGAAACCGGGGCTCCAGCCGGAACTGGGCCCAAAGCCAAAGAAGGACAACCTAAGAAAAAGGAGGCAGGGGAAAAGAAAGAAGCCGAGAAGAAAAAGGAACCAGAAAAAGCTAAGATGGAAGAAATAAAACCAGCAGCGACCGCTCGAGATTTAAACCATGCCGAACAAAATCAATTTTTAGGACAACTAGAATCAACCGCCTCCAAAGACAAGCGTCAGCAAGAGCTCAAACAAAAGGAAGACCGACGTCAGCAGCTGATTCAAGTACTAAAAGATAGAAATAACCCAAACATTGATCAGAAAAGGCGACTAGACCTACTTAAGGAATTAGATCGCTTAAACGGGGGATTACAAAAAGATAACCCAAAATCAGCAATAGACGACAAATTTGTGGAACCAGGCTATGTTGAATTTGAAAGAAAAACCGGCGAAATGGAGCCGGTCGAGACCGAAAGTGACAACCCTGAAGATTGGCCAATCGCTGTTTAAGTATTATAATTAAAGAGGTATGCCTAAAAAATACTCATTAAGTATTATTCTCACTCTGCTTCTCTTACCACTAGCAACTTGGGCAGTAATTGAAACAGGGGCTGGGAGTAATATTAGTGCCAGTATCAATCCGAGTGATCCAGTTCCAGGCAGTATGGTAGTGATAACCTTAACGGGTTTTGGTTTTGACTCAAACAAAGCTCTTTATGAGTGGTCACAAGACGGACTGGTGAGAGAAACTGGTTTGGGTGAAAATAAATTCTCTTTTCAGATGGGCCAATTGGGCAAACCAACCAGAATTAATGTTTCTGTTTCTCTTAATAAAAGGCTGATGGCCGAAAAAAGTTTCTACTTTGAGCCTTCAGAAATAAATCTTCTCTGGCAAGCCGAGACCTTAACCCCACCCTTTTACCAAGGCAAGGCTCGGGCTAGCGCTGGAGCCAAAATTAAAATACTCGCCACCCCCTATCTTATTAACCGGGCCGGCCAGAAAGAGACTACCCAAAACTTGATTTTTAATTGGTTTATTGGAGACTCTTTAGACAAAGAGGGTTCTGGTCTAGGCAAAAATATTATATCTATTCAAACTAAGCCCAACGATAGCCAACTAAAGATAAATTTGAAGGTGACAACAAAAAATGGAGAGAGTAATGCCAGTAAAACTCTGATTCTCTATCTTAATAAAGCTGAATTAACCTTTTATGAACAGAGGCCTCTCGAGGGGATTAATTATGGCAAACAGATTATTGATAATTACGAGCTCTATGATGCTGAATCAAGTTTTGTGGCTATCCCTTTTTTCTGGCCCCTTGAGTATCTAGGAAACATCACCTACGGCTGGTCCGTCAATTCTCTACCTGTTTCAAATAAAGAAGTGGCTAATACCTTAACCGTGAGACAACCAAGTAGTGGTTCAGGACTCAATCAAATAGGCTTAAAAGTAAGCGATCCACTAAATGAACAAATGACCTTAAATAGAAGCTTTAATATCAAGTTCGGTAATAATTTATTAAAAACTTATAATGGCAATTAATTTAAACAATCCAATATTGGCTCAAACAACTGGTGGTAGTGCTGGTAGCTATGTTCTGCTTGAACCGTCAATTCTAGCACCGAGCGAGCTTAACCCCCAGAATACCAATCAAGTCGTCACCTTTACTGATTATATCCAGGGTCTTTATGTCATTTTCTTTATCGCGGTCATGGTCTCGGCGATTATTATGTTAGTTTATTACGGCACGACCTATATGTTCTCTGTTAAAACAGATTATAAAGCGGCCGCCAAAAAAAGATTAACGAATATTTTATGGGGTGTATTTATCGCTTTTATCTCTTGGTTAGTTTTAAACCAGATTAATCCAGATTTAGCCAATAATTTAAAATTAAATATTTTTTCTTAAATAAATGAAAAGGGTAATCATTATAATCTTAATTCTTCTCATTATTGCCTCCTTGGCCGTTATTGGCTACTTTATTTATAATCAAAACAAAACTGGAGCCTCAAATATTATTAAATCAATAAGTGGCGCCATTCAAACTCCGATCTCCCTTTTCCCGGTGGGAACAACAACAAACGGCATCATCGCTACTACCAGTGATCAAATGGCCACTAGCACCCAAACCCCATCTTTGGGGG
>CAIKBK010000077.1 GCA_903825615.1 Candidatus Vogelbacteria bacterium
AAAATTGTAGAGAATTTTAAAATAAAATAAAGAACCCTATTAAATCCCGCAGAGCGGGAATTTCGCCAGAGGCGAAATTATTTAACAGGGTGAGCGAAACTCTAGTAAAATTTTATTCGTCTTTCAGACTCTAAAATTTTGAGAGTTTCCTCAGTACTTTGACAATTTAATAATCGAAAATAGAAATAGAGTAATGTATCAATATCGTCCAATTTAAATTAAAGTAAGTTTTTTCACAAAATATTTTTTGTGAGTTAAGTGGTGAATTAGAAAATTAGAGTATATGGTGGATGCCTAGACATCAAAAGCCGATAAAGGACGTAGCAGCCTGCGATAAGCTTCGGGGAGGTGGCAAGCAACCTTTGATCCGGAGATTTCCGAATGGGGTAACCTATTTGCGCCAAAACGCAAATGGCTATGACTTTAGTTATAGCCGGGAACCTGGGGAAGTGAAACATCTCAGTACCCAGAGGAAAATAAAGTGATAACGTATTCCCTTAGTAGTGGCGAGCGAAAAGGGAGAAGTCTAAATCTTAAGAGATCTAAGCTGATAAGAGGTCTGTCGCAAGATAGAATCTTTTGTCCAGTAAAAGGCATTAGCGCTAAAATATCTTTTGAGAGGTTGTGAGATTGTTAATGTTTTATTCGCTATTGAATAAAGTTAGAATTTAGTTTCTTAGTCGAAAAACCTGGAAAGGTTTACCATAGAAGGTGATAGGCCTGTAGACGAAAAGATTTTAAATTCTAATAGTTAATTTTCTCGAGTAATATCGGACCCGTGAAATCCGGTATGAATCAGGGCGGACTATCGCCTAAGACTAAATACTTTTGATGATCGATAGTGAACTAGTACCGTGAGGGAAAGGTGAAAAGTAGCCCGGTAAGGGCGGTTAAAAGTACCTGAAACCATATACTAACAGAGAGATGAAGGCTTAACGTAAGTTAGGCTAACATTGTTCCTATTGAAGAATGAATCAGCGAGTTATTTATTAGTTGCAAGTTTAATCCCCAATGGGGAGAAAGCGTAGTGAAAACAAGCCTTAAAAGGGCGTTTAGCAACTAGTTATAGGCCCGAAGCTGGGTGAGCTACCCATGAGCAGGGTGAGTCTTGATGAAAATCAAGAGGAGGCCCGAACCCGTTAGCTGTGCAAAACTATGGGATGACTTGTGGGTGGGAGCAAAAAACTAATCGAACTCAGTGATAGCTGGTTCTCCCCGAAATAGCTCTAGGGCTAGCCTGTTTATGGCAACTAGTGGTAGAGCACTGAATGGATCAGGATGAGGCAACTCTACCTGACCCAACCAAACTCCGAATGCTAGTATTGTCTTAATAAGCAGAGTCAGACAGTGGGGGCTAAGCTCCACGCGTCAAAAGGGAAACAGCCCAGATCTCTATCTAAGGTCCCAAAATTTGAGTTAAGTGTAATGAAGGTGGTGAGATGACTTAAACAACCAGGAGGTTGGCTTAGAAGCAGCCATCCTTTAAAGAAAGCGTAACAGCTCACTAGTCAAGTTATTTCGCGCCGAAAATTCATGGGGCTAAACTCAATACCGAAGATGAGGACAAGTATGAAATTCGTTTTGTACTTGTGGTAGGGGAGCGTTCTCTACGCACTGAAGCTGAATTGTAAGATTTGGTGGAGTGTAGAGAAGTGAGAATGTTGATATAAGTAGTAGAAAGTTCGGTGAGAATCCGAACCACCGTAAATCCAAGGTTTCCTGGGCACTGATTGTCAACCCAGGGTTAGGCGGTCCTAAGTCTTTGGCTGAAAAGCTATGATAATGGACAGACGGTTAATATTCCGTCCCTAATGTTAGCGTCTGATGGAATGACGCTTTGTCAAATCTCGATCGTATTTTGGCTATATGCGTTTAAATGATGAGTGGGTCTTCCAGGCAAATCCGGAAGATGTAAAACTTGTCATGAATAAGATCCTCGCAAGGGGAGATTCGAGAAGAGGTGAAGCCAAGAAAAGTTCCTAGGGTTAAGTTAACATTATCCGTACCGTAAACCGACACAGGTGGATGAGGAGAATATCCTAAGGTGGACGAGAGAATCTTCGTTAAGGAACTCGGCAAAAAAGTGTTCGTAACTTAGGGATAAGAACTCCCTGATAATTTGAGATTATATCAAAAGATTGTTAGGGCGCAGCGAACGTTTGTTTGGCGACTGTTTAACAAAAACATAGGTCCCTGCTCAAACCGTAAGGTGAGGTATAGGGGCTGATGCCTGGCCAGTGTCAGAGCGTTAAAAGGAGATGTGAAACGGCGTAAGCCGCGTAGCGTTGAATTGAAGCCCTGATGAGCGCCGGCGATAACTATAATCGTCCTAAGGTAGCGAAGTCCCTTGTCGGGTAAGTTCCGACCTGCATGAATGGCTTAACGACCAAACAACTGTCTCAACGAAGAACTCGACGAAATTGCGATGGGCGTGAAGATGCGCTCTATTAACGGTTAGACGAAAAGACCCCGTGAAGCTTTACTATAACTTGGCATTGAATTAGAAATATACCTGTTCAGCGTAGGCAGGAGGTCGCCGCAAGGCGACCGCCAATGAGACACTGCCCTTGTATCTTTTTAGTTCTAATCCCTCTAAACCAGGGAGACATTGTCTGGTGGGTAGTTTAACTGGGGCGGTTGCCTCCTAAAATGTAACGGAGGCGTTTATAAGGTCAGCTTAGACCGGATGGAAATCGGTCTGAATGTGTAAAGGCAAAAGCTGGCTTGACGGCAAGACCTACAAGTCGCGCCGAGAGGAAACTCGAACTTAGTGATCCGACGCTTGCTCATAGGAGCGGCGAAGCTCAACGGATAAAAGCTACTCTGGGGATAACAGGCTAGTCTCGCCCGAGCGTCCATAGCGACGGCGTGGATCGGCACCTCGATGTCGGCTCATCTCATCCTGGGGCTGAAGAAGGTCCCAATGGTTCGGCTGTTCGCCGATTAAAGAGATACGCGAGCTGGGTTCAGAACGTCGTAAGACAGTAAAATTAGACCGTTGCTGTCTATAAATCTAACTATATGCTGGAAAACCTGGTCAAGTTTAGAAGACTTGACAATCTCCTACTACTTATTATAATTTAGATATAATTTATAATAAGTGAAAATGTATGAGACTATCAGATTATCAGCAGGGAAGATTAAAGAAGAAGAATATTAATCCGTGGTATATTACAGGTTTTGTTGAAGGAGAGGGTACGTTTCATATAGCGCTCTCTCAAGATCCAAGAATGAAATTCGGTTGGAAAATTATTCCGGAATTTCATGTTAACCAGTCATATCTTCGGGAAAATATACTTGAAGAAATTAGAAAATATTTTGATTGTGGATATATTCAAGCGAATCATGCGCACAATAAAAAAGATACCACATTTGTTTATGTGGTGCGGCGCAGAGAAGATTTGGATAAAAAGATTATCCCTTTCTTTGAAAAATATCCGCTGCGCTCAAAAAAGCACCAAAATATTCTAATTTTTAAAAAAGTAATTCGTTTATTGAACGAAAATCAGCACAGTGATTACGCGGGTATTAAAAAAATCATAAAGCTCGCTTTTCAGATGAATGAAAACGGAAAATACAGAAGATTTAAACGAGAAGATATTCTTAATTCTTTAAAACCCTCAGAGACTATACGTTAGACTCCGATTAAATCGGAGAAGATATAGTCCGAACTGCATGGTGACATGCAGAGCGCAATAGAAATATTTGCGCCATACAAATTGTATGTAACAAAATTGTCGGTCTCCTATCTACCGTTAATGTTCGAAACTTGCGGAGGCTCTTCTCTAGTACGAGAGGACCGAGAAGAACGAACCTCTGGTGTACCAGTTGTCCTGCCAAGGGCACTGCTGGGTAGCTATGTTCGGTACGGATAAATGCTGAAAGCATATAAGCATGAAACCGTCTCTTAA
>CAIKBK010000078.1 GCA_903825615.1 Candidatus Vogelbacteria bacterium
GAGAGAGTGGTCGCTGACTGGCCAAGCTCCAAATAGCCTAAACCAACTTCGTTAAGAGTCTTAAGCCGATCATAAATAGCCGGAATATCACCAAAGAAATCTAAAGCCTCTTCAATGGTCAGGTGTAAGACATCATAAACACTCTTCTTCTTATACAAAACTTCGAGGGTATCTTTCTCGTACCGTTTGCCACTACAGACATCGCAAGGCACATAGATGGTTGGCAAGAAATGCATCTCAACAGCTACCTCGCCGTTACCCTGACAAGCTTCGCAACGGCCACCAGCCACATTAAAGGAGAAACGGCTCGCCTTCCAACCCCGCGCCCGCGCCAAAGACGTACTAGCAAATAATTCCCGAATAAAAGTAAAAGAACCAGTATAAGTGGCTGGATTAGAACGTGGGGTACGGCCGATCGGAGATTGATCAATCATCACCACCCGACCAATATATTCCGAACCAGAAAATTCGGCACAATTAAAAACTTCATTGGTGCGATAGCGACGCTCCAATCTCCCTTGCAAATTCTTATGTAAAATCTCATAGACCAAAGAGGACTTGCCCGAACCCGAAACACCAGTGATAGCCACCATTTTACCGAGAGGAATATCAACATTAAGATTTTTTATATTAAAAATATTGCCACCACGAATGCGAAGCACCCCTTTATCATTGGTACGTCGCTTCTCGGGCACCGCAATTTCTTTATCCCCGCGCAAATAGTCAACGGTTAATGAATTATGATCATTCTTTTTGCTCATAAGAAGTTTCACGGTCTCGCCCGCCACGACCACGTGACCACCATGGATACCAGCCCCCGGCCCGATATCAACTAAATAATCCGAAGCAAAAATTGTATCCTCGTCATGTTCGACAACCACGATAGTATTACCAAGATCACGAAGTTCCTCGAGGGTTTTGATTAATTTGTCATTGTCGCGCGCGTGCAAACCAATCGTCGGCTCATCAAGCACATAAAGTGTGCCGACCAAGCGCGAACCAAGTTGTGAGGCCAAACGAATACGTTGAGCCTCACCACCTGAGAGAGTGTCGGCGCGACGATTAAGCTCAATATAATCCAAACCAACATCAAGTAAGAATTTTAGACGAGCCTCAATCTCTTTCAACAGAACTTCAGAGATAGCTTTTTCTTTAACCGTCAATTTGAGCTTACCAAAAAAGTCGTTAACGTTCTTAATAGACATCGCTGTCACTTCGACAATATTCTTGGCGCCAATACGCACCTCTAAGGCCTCGCGACGCAAACGTGCGCCCTGACATTCCTCGCAAACCTCCTCGCCAAAAAGATGTTTGGTGCCCAAACCATGACAAGCCGGGCAGGCGCCATAGGGCGAATTAAAAGAAAAAAGACGTGGTTCAATCTCAGGAAAAGAGAACCCATCGTTCGGACAAGCAAATTTAGCGGATAACAAAAAAATTTTATCGCCAATTACCACTTTAACCAAACCGTCTGATTCTTTAAGCGCCCGCTCCACCCCTTCAGTTAAACGTTCGTTGGCCGAGGTATTTTTGGCCGAAGCCACTACCGTCGCCAAAGACCGTCCTTGAACCGCTTTTAAAGGACGGTCCTTGGCGACACCAAAATCCGCCAACTCAATTTCGTCTATCACCACATCAATATCGTGCTTTTTGGTCTTGGCCATAATAATCCGCTCACGCAATTTATATTTTTTGCCATCAACAAAAACTGTCGAGTAACCCTTTTCAATTAAATCATAAAGTAATTGATAATATTCGCCCTTTCTCCCTCTCACCACTGGTGCCAACAAAACCACCTTTGATTGAAGTTCGACTTCAATCATTTTTTCTTTAATAAAATTGACGATCTCTTCATGAGAAAGTTTCTCGATTCGATTACCGCACACCGGGCAATGCGGTTGGCCAATACGAGCATACAAAACTCGCAGATAATCATAGATTTCTGTTATGGTCGCGACAGTTGAACGCGGATTATGCGAACGCGATTTCTGATCGATTGAGATGGCCGGCGACAAACCCGAAATTTCGTCCACATCTGGTTTGGGTAATTGTTTAAGGAATTGACGAGCATAAGCCGAGAGC
>CAIKBK010000079.1 GCA_903825615.1 Candidatus Vogelbacteria bacterium
GTCTAAGGCGACCAATAAAGAGACAAGGACTACAGCGCCCAAGAAGACGAGACTGGCGTAATAATCAAAAAACTTTAAGAGAGGAGAGGCAATCAATTTACCTATTAATCCGCCCGTCTCTGGCTTACTAACGATACTTAAACAGCCCAAGATCGAGAGCAAGAACAGGGCCCCACTAATTATTTTAGTGGTCAGGAGACCGACTTGGATTGAGCGTAAGAGAATTACTCCTAAACCGAGAAGCAGGAAGGGAACAAGGTAAAAGCCCCAGCCAAAAAATTTATCCAATAGCTGGTAACTTACTTGTCCGGCTCGGCCACCAATATCGAAGCGGGCGAGGACAAAAAAGATTGCCGCCGCAAAGGCAAAGACAGCAATAATCGCTCGCTTAGTCTCGCTTTTAAGGTAATTGATTTTTTCTTTTATCCCATCTTCACCAAGCCCATTACGGTTATCTCTTTTTTTCCTATTTTGTTTTGTCATTAATAATAATTATACCAAGGAATGCTTATCCCCACCAATAAACTCAGTCAGATAAGCTGATAAAAATGTCTGGCCGAGTCCGCCACGGCGGACGAGGAGATCCGAGGGCTTTTTAGAAGATTTGTCTGGTTGGGCGTTATTCTGAGCCATATTGGACAATTGGAAATGGTTGGTGTATAATAAAGGACAAGATAAAGGTCAGCTAATTAAGGACAAAAGACCTATATGGATAACCAAAAAGACAATTATAAATGGTCCCACTACGTGTCCCTTAAGGGTCAGAAATTAACCCAGGCTATTTACCTTGTTACTTCTTTACTTCCTGATAGTGAACCTCTTAAGTGGCGTCTAAGAGACATCGCTCTTGATATCCTATCAGACGTGTCCGTTTTTCATCCGGCCGAATCTAATTCGGCTGATTTGTCTGTGGCCGAGGGTAGTGGACAGTTGTCACCACTTTTTAAGGTTACTGTCCTTGAGTCTGCTACCGTAAAAATTGACCAGCTTATTTCTTGGTTGGAGGTGGCTTTGGCGGGCAATTTTTCTTCCGATCTGAATCTTGCTTTGGTCCGTAATGAGTATGCTGATTTTAATAAACTCTTAAAAGAAAAGGTTAAGACGACCGGGCTTAATAAACTTATCCACTTAAACAAAGAAGATTTGTTACAAAATATTCCGGCCCAACCAGCCCTTCCTTCAGGCTTGCCAAGTGTTGAAGTGAAGAAATTTAGAGAAGGGGATTCTATTGGACACAGAGATCATGACAGTGTCTCATATCAGAAATTAAGTCGCTTACCTCATAAGAGTCGTGATGTTGCCAAAGACTCTCGACGCTCCTTAATCGTTAGCTTTTTAAAGGGTAAAGATTGGACATCTATAAAGGACATTACCGAAGCGATTGACGGTTGTAGTGCCAAAACTATCCAGCGCGAGTTATCCGACCTCGTTCATCAGGGTGTTCTTAAGAAAAAAGGGGATCGTCGTTGGAGTCGTTACCTTCTGTCTTAACCTCCCTACCCGCCAGACCTCAAGTGCTTGCCCCGCGAAGCTTTAGCGAAGTGGGGAGCCCGAGGTCTGGCGGGGTTTGTGTTGCTTAAAATGCCTTTTTAGTATAGTATAAGAAGGTCTATTTTAGGCTGAAAAATCTTAGCCCTTTCCAAAAATTCTGGCCTAAGATATAGTTATCCACAAATGGTTTTTTGCTTCTGTTTTTAGCGAGTTGTATAATGGTAGGCAAGGGTCATTGACAATGGAATATTTGATTTTATTTAGTTGTTAATTTTGTTTTGCTTGGTCGAAAAAGCAAGACGCCAACGGCTCGTTCTTTCGTCTCCAACGAGTAGTTAATAAATTGCTTATTATTTACTCGTTGGTGTCGAGGTGTACGAGCCAACAAATTATTAGGGATTATAAGTTTAGTATTA
>CAIKBK010000080.1 GCA_903825615.1 Candidatus Vogelbacteria bacterium
CATTAAATCGCTCAAACGGCAAGTCCAGAGAGGGAAAATTCTGAGTGAAAAACAGCTCAACTTTTCATCAGGGGTTGACCACCAAAGAAGATATTGATGCGGCTAATAATATGGCCGCGAAAATTTTTAAAGCGTTAGGATAAAAACTTGACAATAAAATAATAGGTAGTATTATCATAAGTAATATGCAAAGTAAGTTTGCACAATTGCATAGCCATACTGCTAACCTCTCGTAGCGAGAAGGCGGTATTTGGCGCGTAATTGTCCAACTTATCCCTAGTCTGAAACCAGACCTCTTCTCGCGAGAGGTTTTTGTGTTTTTGATTGGGGATTTTTGCGTATAAAAGAGAAAGGAGGGAATAAGCCATGCCCAGACAAAGTTGGCACCGTTCTTTTGGCGGCCAAGGCGACCACATCTCCTAGGCTGTCTGCGGGGAGAAAATATTTTTCCCCGCTCCTTATCGCCACCGTAGCTCAAATGGTAGAGCGCTTGGTTGTGGGCCAAGTGGTTGGGGGTTCGAACCCCCTCGGTGGTGCCGGTATGAGTTACCGAAATAAACAACAGAAAAGGTCGAACTTAAACCGCTGGCTAAATTGGGCCAAGGGCCGATTTTGGTCGTGGCAGAAAAGTCTCTCACTGAGAGAAAGGAGGAGAAAGATGCAACTAAGAAATATCAGTAAATTAATGGAAGGTCTGCGAAATCTGGCGAATATTATTCGTCCTAATAATAAAAATATTAGCGAATGGGTCTCGTCTTACTTAAACGATTGCGCCCTTAATGGCCGTCCGGTCATTATCCTGTCGCAATGGTGCCTCTCTAAAGACTTGGAGCAACGACTAAGGCAGAATGGCCGGCAATTTTTGCCGACCAAAAGCGAGCTCAAGCTCTTTGCTAAAGAAATTCCGAATATCTTGGCCATGTTCAAAGAGGCTGGTTTATCTGTCTCTTGGAGCCTAACCTTCAACCGCTCTTATCTTGATTCTGGGCGAATTGATGTGGCGGTTGAATGGGCTTATGTGTCGATGATTAAGGAGTTGGCCCAAACCTTAGTCTTAAGAAATCAGATTGCTTTGTTTGACTGGGAAGAAGACATTTTAGGGTCAAGGCCAGCTCCCAATCAAGAAGTTCTCAACAATCTGTCCAATTATGTTCCGGCCAAGGCGCTTGAACTGGAGTTGGAGCGTCAATCTCGTTGGGCCAACGATGAAGCCGGATTGAATCAAGGAAGCGAGGAAGTAAGGCGTGATGTGTTTTACCAAATCGCCTGTGAAGCCGAGGAGGGAAGGTGGTTAACGAGCCAAGAGTCAATGATTGATTCTTCTGGCCAATTTCTTCTTATTCCGTTTGAGGCACCGGAGCGCTATGATTTCTTCAAAATCTTAGTGCCTGACTTTAAAAAAAGAATTATGTCTATTGCACATCTTTATCCTTGGCGCGTCTAAGTTCAGTCCAATTAGCGGCAGTTGTCATAACTGCCGCTTTTTAATAGTTTCTATTTTGTGTCTACTAGCTCCCAAGCATATTTAAGTCCTACGAGCATGGTCAGACTGAGTCCGAGAAAGATATAACGGAAGTCGCAATACATGAGAATTAAGGAAACAAAAACTGGCCCTACCAAATAAGAGAGTGGTACGTTGATACGAGAGAGAGCGACCACTCCGGTGTCCTGACCGGATATTTTTTTGAATAAATAAGTTTCCTTCATTATTTCAATCGTTGAGGCTCCGGTGCGAGTGACAAAGAGTAAGCCCGCCCAGAGAATCCAATCAGGGGCAATTAAATAAGCACAGGCCGCGGTCGAGATAGTGATGATAATTATCCCACTAATAAGGATTTCTTTTTCCCCCAGCCATTTGTCGGCGACTTTGCCAAGGGGTAATTCAAACAAGACAAAAGGCACTAGCATTACCGTGAAAGCGAGTCCAATCTCGCCCCAGGATAAGCCAATATGATTATGGAGGTAGAGGGGCATGTAGACAACCATGAGGGCGTAAAAAAGATTGAGGAGAAAATCAATAATCAAAATACGGCGAATATTGTCGGCCTCGGGGATTCTCCGTTTCCAAATATTTTTTAAACTTAGCCAAACTGAACTCTTAAGACTAATACAGTGATCGCAACCAGTTTCCTTAAGTTTAAAGATGGTAATCAATAATAAGGGGATAAGAATTACTCCCGCGACAGCATAAACTAAATTATAACTACTGGTTGTCACGAGATAAGCGGCGGCGAAGGGGGAGACGAGCCAAGCCAGATTGTAGAAGGTCATGTAGATCCCGCGGATTAAGCCAGTTCCCTTATCATCAGAGATATTTTCTAAATAGACATCGAGGGTATAACGTGTGAGGTAACCTAAAATCACATAAAGAGCAAAAGCTGTCAGTGTTAGATAAATGTTGGGGGTATAGCTGAAAATTGGACCAGCGAGCGGCACAATCGAAACTAAACTCAAGACGGTAAGCCATAACAATACTTGTCTATTACCCCAACGGTTAATTAATTTTGGTGTAATGACCATCAGAGCGACGGTGACGATTGAGGCCAGAGCATAGAGCCAGCCAATATAATCTTCAGGAATGAATGTTGTTAGGAAGGAAGAATTAATATAACCAGGCAGTGAAGTATAAGCTGCCATAAAAACTGCGCCGATATAAGTATAGAAGCGTAACTTTTTATTTGTCATGATTTATCCATTCATTTTACTTTAAATTGCTAAAAACCCCAAAAAACTTTATCCCCTTGCTAATTTTGCCGTGGGAGGGGTATTATTGGAGGATTAGAAATTAATAAAATTTGAGTATGGGTATTGA
>CAIKBK010000081.1 GCA_903825615.1 Candidatus Vogelbacteria bacterium
GGAGAAAGATAGTAAGAGAACCAATGGTATCAAAAATCTTTTTATTTTTTAGTTTAATTTCATAAGCCCCGGTATCAAGGTCGATTTCTTTATACAAATTTTCTTTAACTCTCTTCATCTTCTCATATAACCTTCGGGCTTTTGTCTGATTAAACCGATTTTGTCCTGTCGAATATTCAGCTTTATCGGCAAACAAGGCATCGAGAAATTCTTTTTCGAAATCATGCAAATTGGGATCATTGTCATACTCTCTTAATTTGATCACTTTGTAATCCAAATTACCTCTCTTAAATATCTTTAAAATAACGATTCCGCAAAAAATTAAATATATAAGGATAATAAAAATAATGCTCCCTGTTAAAATACGTTGACGTTCAATTAAAACAACAAAAAATAAAACGAAAAGCATGGTTGGCAATATTAAACCAACAACATTACTGATTAAAAGAAAATTGCTTTTTTCTTCAGAAATTTTGACACAACCGCGCACCGCTAAGTCAATCAAGGTCGCGGGCCAAGTTTTTTGACTGATCCTCTCCGTCGCAATTAGCTCGGCCATTGCGGGTGGAAGATTTTTTGGTGGTTCATATTGTGGAATAATTGTCCCCCGCCCCTGATGGAATCTTTCGGTCAGATACCAATAAAAAATATAGAAAATAATCGAGCCAATAACAACCAAGAGCGACAATAGATAAACAAGATAAAGCCCCAACCAATCCTGCCAGAAAGCTTTTTGCTCTATTAAACCCTTGGGCCAGCCGACAGCCATGGTGATGATACCTTGAGGCTCAACGCGATCGATTGAGAAATTATAAACTCCCCCCGTTGATTTAATAACCGCTGGCGCTTGATCAGTTTTTTGCTCATCAGTACCAGGACTCTTGATGACATACAGCCAAGCTGTTTCTTGCTCGGCGGTAAAATTATTAGCTGGTAAAGTAACAAAAGCCGAAGTTTCTAAAACTGGCACATCGTAATCAGTAAAAACATTCCAATAAACTTCATCATGGTCCTGATAGAAACCAATTCCCCCATGAACTTTATATTTTATAACCCAAAGATGCTTAGTATCTTTGAGATTATA
This sequence comes from Candidatus Vogelbacteria bacterium, assembly GCA_903825615.1. GTDB lineage: Bacteria > Patescibacteriota > Minisyncoccia > Phycocordibacterales > XYD1-FULL-46-19 > CAIPHT01. The sequence goes on from CAIKBK010000081.1 coordinate 1,085, forward strand.
ATACCATTCGACAGTTTGATTACCGCCATCACGATAAGTCGTGTACTTCCCCCAACTGGCCGAAGCGAGCTTATTTAATTTTTTAGAACTATAGATTAGGGCCTGGCCAGTCGCTCCGTCAAAAACTTGGACATCAGTAATGGCACTAATTTTGTTAAGCGAGATAGAGCGCCAACCTTGGTGATACTCCCCCGTATAATTGTAGGTTTGTTGTTCGGTGACATTAAAGGTTGAGTCCTCGTTCACCTTAATCTCAACGGCAATATTGTCGTACTGGTAAGAACGGTTGTCTTGAGCCAAAGCTAAAGCTGGCAAAAACAAAATTGCCAACAAAACTACGATTGATGTCCTCGCAATTTTCATTTAGAACTTAACCGCCACTGGTTCTTTCGCCACACTACCCTCTTCAAGCTGGAAGAATTCTCTCTTAGTGAAGTTAAAGACGCCGGCAATGATATTGGAAGGGAAAGTCTCCACCTTAGTGTTCAAATCACGCACATTACCATTATAGAAACGACGAGCCGCTTGGATCTTGTTCTCAGTATCAGCTAATTCGGCTTGTAAACTAGTAAAACTCTCCACCGCGCGCAATTGTGGATAAGCTTCAGCCACCGCAAAAACACTCTTTAGGCTCTCGGTTAGCATATTCTCAGCCCTGCCTTTCTCAGCTGGACCTTGAGCCGAGAGGGCCTTGGCGCGAGCTTCAGTTACCTTGGCAAAAACAGACTCTTCGTGAGTGGCATAACCCTTAACCGCCTCCACTAAATTGGGGATAAGATCATAGCGACGCTTGAGTTGGACATCGATGTCCGCCCAAGCCTCCTTAGTCTGATTAATTAAACGAACAAAGCCGTTGTAGTTTAGTACCAACCAAGCCACAATCAGCACGGCCACAACCAAAACGA
>CAIKBK010000082.1 GCA_903825615.1 Candidatus Vogelbacteria bacterium
ACCTGCGCCAAATTCAACACTCCCTAAAGTCGCCAATTGATCAAAGTCTTGAATGAAACCTTCTATTGCCTCGTTCCCTGTGGGTGGATTATTTATATTGTCCATATTTGTATTGTGTTAGAAAATTGGGCTGCCAGACTTGGACTCGAACCAAGATACCATCCTCCAGAGGGATGTGTCCTACCATTAGACGATCTGGCAATATATTGGAATGTGGCTTTAATTTAGCAAAAAATCAGGTATTATACAATGTATGAAGAAAATATATTTCATTAGACATGGGGAGACAACGGGAGACGTAGAGAACCGCTATGGGGGTGATTATAACGATCATTTGTTGGAGAAGGGTATTAAGCAGTCGGAGAGTTTGGCGGAGATTTTGGGAGATAAAGGGATTGAAGTTATTTTTGCGAGTCCTCTTGTCCGCGCCCAAGAGACGGCCAAGATTCTGGCTGATAAGGCGAATTGTGAAGTTAAGACCGAGCCGAATCTAAAAGAGAGAAATCAGTATGGAATCCTAACCGGTATGGAGAAGGATGAAGCCAAGGAGAAATATCCGGAGTTGGTTGAGGCGCTTAAAGATAGGCTTAACACGATTGAAGGAGCCGAATCTTATCAAGACTTCAGCGACCGGCTGACTAAAGCTTTTGCTGAGATTGTTAGCTTGCCCGATTATAATACTGTTGCCATTGTTTCTCATGGTGGCCCGTTTAGAGTTCTCTTTAGAGATATTCTCAAATGGGGTGAGCTCTCAGAAATTGGTGATTGCGCTTGGGTAGAGTTGGAGAAAAAAGAAGATGGGACTTTTGTTTGGGTTAACTCTGGTGGCCTAAAGACGGAGTTTGAAATTCCTGATTAAATGAGTATGAAAAATATTTATTTTATAAAAGAGATGGATAAAAATTTTTAGATTTATGGAACAAACACCTAGTAACAATATTGAGGATCCAGCCAAGGAAGAGATGGCTTGGGGTATCGGACAAATTTTTGACATCGGAGAAAATGAGAAAGGGCGCCAGGACGGGATAAACAAGGCTATTCTAAAGCTCCTTCCGTTTTTTGAATTAATTCCTGAAAGTGACTCAATGATAAGAAGTTTGCTTACTGATTGTGCCGGAATTGAAGAGAGAGAAGTTTTTATTGAAAAAGTTATGGCGATACTTGAGCCAATTTTTACGTTTAGAAAAGAAGAGCCACTTGTCTGGGAGAAGGCTCGGAGGGAAGTCTTTCTTAAAGATGCCCGGGCTATAAGGTTAAATGATATCTTGGCCTATTCTCTCGACGGGCAAGAAGTTGGTCTTCATTTGCCTCCGGCCCGAGAATTTATAAAGGCCTATGGGCTGACGGCTTTCAGGGAAGAAATAAGGGAAGCCCTGGTTTTATTAGCGGACATTATTTTTAATAACGAGGAAATTACCGGGGTTGTCGGTATTTCTTGGATAATTGCTAGCCATCCTAAGTTGCTTGAGTCATTGGGCTTTACGGTCGAGCATGGGAAATTGCCCGATCACGAAGGTCCAATGGGTAAGAGGCCAATTTCCTCTGCTTTTATGAGCCGGGAAGATTTTTTGAAGCGGTATTATAAAACTAAGGAAGAAGATTAATTACAAAAATAAAAAATATGAAAAGAATAATAATTGTACATGGGTGGTCGGGGAGTCCAGATGATAATTGGTTGCCGTGGCTTAATGTTGAGCTTGAGAAGCTTGGTCACGAAGTCATTGTTCCCAGTATGCCGGACACTGATAGCCCCGTGATTGAGAAGTGGGTCAGTAAATTAGCGGAGGTCGTGGGCACACCCGATGCCGAGACTTATTTAATCGGCCACAGTATCGGTTGCCAGACTATTATGCGTTATCTGGAGACTATCAATACTCCCATCGGAGGAGCTTTGTTTGTCGCCGGCTGGTTCAATTTAGAAAATTTGGAGACTGACGAAGAGAAGAGGCTTGCCGAGCCATGGATTAAGACGCCGATTGATATTAATAAAATAAAATCAGTTCTGCCCAAATCAACTCTGGTTATTTCTGATAACGATGATTATGGCGCGTTTGAAGAAAACAAGCAGAAATTTAGTGACTTTGTTACCAAGACTGTTGTTTTGCATCAAGCCGAGCATATTGTTGATTTGGTTGTTCCCGAAATTCTGACGGAGACTATATTGCTTCTGCAATAATTCCCTTGCTATTAGGGGCAAAAAATGGTAGAATCTTGGCATATGAAAAACTTTAATCAAGGAGGCGGAAGCCGATTCGGGGGCGGTGCAAAAGGGGGTAGCCGGTTCGGTGGCGGCGGAAGTCGCTTTGGTAGTGATCGTGGGCCGGTAACGATGCATCAGGCTGTTTGTAGCGAGTGCAATAAGGCTTGCGAAGTCCCTTTCCGACCCTCTGGTGACAAGCCAATTTATTGTAGTGACTGTTTTAGTGCTAAACGTGGTGGCGAAGCCCCGCGCGAGCCGAGAGGCGGTAGTTTTAGTGGCGACCGTGCTCCAAGAAGGGATTTTGCTCCTCGTGGTGATAATGAAGTAAAGAAACAACTCGAATTCTTAGGGATGAAGATTGATCGCTTGGTTAAGGCTGTCGAGGGCTTATCTTCTAATACTGCCCATACCACTCCCGCTCAATCAGCTCAAGTTAAGGAGGCTATCAAAGATGCAACTTCAAGTAAAAAAGTAATTGCCAAGGTGGCCAAGACTCCAGCCAAGAAAGTTGCCAAGAAAGTCGCTAAAAAGAAATAGTTCGACTACGCTCACTATAAATAATCTCTATTTTTTATCTTCAGGTAAGAGAACATCGAGCTTATCCTCGATGTTCTCTAGTTTATGGAGAACTTTTTTAATTTCTTCTTCTCCTTCAAGAATTTCTTCTTTAGTTTTCTCAATGATTTTTTTCTCACCCTTGAGGCTAGAGATGATAAAACGGTCGCCGATAAAGAAGGAGACGAAGAGGCCAACAGCCAGCAATATGATGACACTGATAATAATGGCTTGAATATTTGTCATACCTATCTCTTCAGACAGACCCCAAACTCCACGCCAAAAGAGAACGATTCCCACTCCACCAATGAAAGCATAAACTATCGGATACTTGCTCAAACGACCTCTAATCTGGTCCTCTAATTTGTCAAAAAAGTGTAAAATTTTCTTTATCATAGATAGCCATATTTTAGCTAATTTGTGCTAAAATAGCTATATTATGAAGATTGCGATTATTGGCGCCGGTGAGTTGGGTCAAGCTTTGGGCAAGATTCTTAGGCGTGATGATCGTGAAATTCTCTTTTGGGACCGCGATGAAGAGAAACTCAATCAATTAAATTTACCGCTCCTGTCTCTGCCTGAGGTGGTGGCTGGCGCTGAATTTATTTTGCTGTGCATACCGTCGTGGAGTGTGCGTGAGGCGCTCGCTATCTTAAAACCTTATTTGCTTCGCCACTCTATTGCCGTCTTTTTCTCTAAAGGGATAGATGGTCCGACCGGTAAATTGCCAATGGAGATGGCGGGCAAATTATTACCCAAGAATGTGGACTTCGCCGTGGTGAGTGGCGCGATGGTGGCCGAGGAGATTGGGGCAGGCCACTTTGGCGCCTGCCTTGTCGCTTCTAAGAATATTTTAATCAGTGACAAGGTTGCTGAACTATTTAAAGGCACCAACATTTTAGCTTTAACTTCCCGTGATCTTAAAGGTGTCGCTTGGTCAGGAGTTTTAAAAAATGTTTATGCGCTCGGGATGGGGATCGCCGAAGGCCTGGGTTGGACAGTTAACGAACGAGGTTTGCTTTTTGGGCAATCCAATGAAGAAATTTTGCGTTTACTAAAAGTTTTTGGTGGGAAGAAAGAGACTTGGCTCTCGGCCCCCATTTTAGCTGACTTTGCCACGACTAGTTTTGATAATCATTCGCTTAACCACCAGACGGGAGTGGAGATTGGCCGTACTGGCCACACCGATAAGAAGAGTGAGGGGTTAGTGTCACTGGCGCCTCTTATTGATCGCCTAAAAAAGAAAGGGTCTAAAGATTTCCTCATCCTCTTTAATCTCGTCCAAATTATCATCGGCCGTGAAGATCCTCGCCAAGTTTTCGGGAAGTACTAATTAAACAAACTCTCCACCACTTCTTTGACAAGATTGCCGTCGGCGGTGCCTTTGGTTTCTTTGGTGATGGCGCCCATTAACATTCCGAATTTAGTTTTGTCGGTGATATTGAGTTCGGCTTTTTTGGCGGTGGCGATTTTTAATATTTCTTCGCGTGACATTTGAGCGGGGAGAAAACTCTCGACAATGACAAGCTCACGCTTCTCTTCTTCGGCTTTCTCGGGGCGATTGCCAATAGTAAATTGTTCGATGGATTCTTTGCGTTGTTTTGACAGTCGCTTAAGCACGGCGAGAGCCTCATCGTCGGTGGCGAGCTCGTCGGGCTTTCGGCCTTTGGCCATCACTTCGCTCGTCATCGTGGCCGAGATATTGCGCAAAGCGCTTAAGCGCTCCGCTTCTTTCGCGAACATGGCTTTTTTAATTTCGTCTTTGATTGTTTGATGTAAACTCATAAATTTTTATTGAATTGCTAATTTTTAAATGTTAACACAGAAAGCGAATCCCGACGAGTTTTGCAGACGACTGTCCGCAAAACTCGTCGGGCTAGAACTTG
>CAIKBK010000083.1 GCA_903825615.1 Candidatus Vogelbacteria bacterium
AAGCCTCAACAACTTTTTTATTCTCTAAAACAAATCCCTTTGTTAAATTTTTATTAACTTTATAAAGAGAAGCAGAGTTTGTTCCACGATCAAAGGAATGCAATACTTTAATTACAAATTGAAAAAGAAAAGCATTTTCAACACTTATAAAAAATTCAGAATGGCATTTTTGAACTCTTACATAACGATCAACCATATCAGGAGAAATCATTCCTATCGAGCGAGAACCGAAAATCATTTTCCATGCACTGTATGCTGATATTGATTCAAAAATGTTAGAGCGAAAATAATCAGTTATTTCTTTTATTGTTAATTTTTCTTTTTCCACAAAATTATTTTTATTTGAATTTTCTATAATTTCAATTTTCTCCGAAGTAAGACTGTGAATAGAGCAAGCTGAGTTTCTCTGGTTATTAAGTTAGCTTTTCAAAAATCCTAACTCATAAACCTGGGGGCGTAGTTTATCACCTAGATTTTTGTACGCTTTTTCAAAAGGTTTGAAATCCATTGGTGTGAAATCACCACCGATCTTATTTCTTTCTTGTATTGCCTTTCTGATTTGATACCAACCCACATCGGGCCGGTCCAGCTTCAATTCATCTCTAACAGTTCTAGTGTCTGTATATTTAAAATAAGCTTGCCATATTTTTTTTCCTTCTTCTAAGACCAGTTTAGCTTCGGCAGATAATTTTTTATCGGCTAAATACTTTACCATGAAGTCTGACTCAAAACGCTCTGGCGAACCAACTTCTTTTTCTGTAAAAGGAATAAAATGATTGACGATGGACCATTTTTTATTATTCCATTCCAAATCATTGGCACTGGCTGTTAAATTACTACCGCTAAACAACATCCAAATTAAACAATCGTTTTTAAATTCCTCCGTTAACGGTTCAGTGGGTTGTAAAAATTGATCGCGATCATTTATCCAAGTTGGTTTAATTAGCCGACGAACTGTGAATATGGTCGAGATTTGGCATAAATTTTCTGGATTAATAAATATAGTACCAGCACTACCAAAACCCGACGATAGTATTGCAGTTGTCTTTGAATGTTGAATGTCACTTCCCTGAAAAATTAAGCAACCGATTGCATCGTCAGACCATTTTGTGCCACGTAAATCCTTACTAACTGTAGCTGGAGTAACTGCATTTTTTAAAGGTATTATATCGATTTTGTTTGCTTTTGGCCGTTTTATCCAATCACCTAATAACTTTTCATTCGCTAAATTATAAAAGTATTTTTCACCAATTGGATTAGCATTTTTATCTAAAACCTCGGTTGCTATTTCAGTAATTGGTGTTTTTTCTTTCGTATTTTGATTTGTTTGCCATACCAAAAAACCTATCGGAAAATTTCCTTTTAAGCCGTCAAATGCTTTACTGTGAACAATAAATCCGCCCCTATATTTTGCATTCCAAGTCTTTCTAAATTCTTCAAAGTTGGGTGCATTTACATACTTTAATTTACTAAACATAGCCAAAGTGGCATCTGGGATTTCGTGTGCAATACGCACAAGAAACTGTACAAACAACTCTCTTGTTGCATAGCCCTGTGTATCCATTATAGATGCTACTTTGGTTTTAGAGACACCCAATTTTTTTCCAGCCTTTTCGTTATTTGAGATATTTTCAGCATTCATCGCCTCTGCATAGGGCGGATTAATAAATACCAAAATCTTTTTACCATCGGCAATAGCTGTGCGTAAACCATCCGGAATTTTATTAGTAAGTGAATAATCAATTTTACCATCATCGGTAATGTCGTCATTTAGATAATCATATTGAAATCGCCCCGCTGCTGATGCGCAGGTTTTGGTGGCCTTTATTACATCAATATCAGCCACATCAAGCGTGCTCATATATATATTTCGCGGATTGCTGTGCTTCACCTCCAAATTGCCAACACCGCAACACATATCCCAAACAATATATTCTTTTTGCCAATTATTACCTAAGAGCTCGGTGAGTGTATCATAGGCTTTATCTACTACATGAAGCGGGGTAAAAAATGCTCCTTTAAAAATTCTCTCATCTATTGGAATTAAACTATCTCGCCTTTCAAGCAAATAATCCCGATACTCTTTTTTTGGTGGCCGATGATAAATTGCCCAAAATTGACGATAGCCTTCTTTGCTTCCGAGTTCGTATATTTTTCCTTCCAAGGTAAAAACGGGAGAATTATTTTTGTGTAATAATTCTGCGGGCAATTCGGCGTGTGTAGAGATTGTGCCATCACTCATTATATCGGCATAAAATAATAGCGCATAATCTTTTTCGTTAACATCCTTAATTTCTCTACCTATCATCTCTACCCACTTATCAAAAACTTGTTTTAAATTATCCGGAGTAATCTGTGTTCTGATTATATCGCCGCTTTTAATAGCATTTTTAATTGCTTCAATAAATTCTTTTTCATGCGTTTCAATTTTATAAGAAACAAAATATGTTCCAATATGCGATGAAATAGCATCCAATGCCTCCTGTGTGTAGCCACTAGCTGATTTGCCCCATTTTATCGTTTTCTTTTCAAGAAGTGGGATAACATCAGCACTTTTCATGATAGCCGCCTTTTCGGTATCAATAACGGCCAAAAACGGGGGGACGTATTCGCCTTTATTTAACGCATGTTGAACATAATGTAATAACTGTGTGAACATGGCATAACTAGACGTATTGGAGTTATGCTTAGCTTCAAACCAGACTTCTTTTGTTTGGATGTCTATGAGGTTTTTTTGGTATTCTTTTAACCCAAGCGCTTTTATGTAAGCGTCTTTAACATCTTCTTCACTAGAAGCTTTCTGTAATGTTTGATAAAGGGTCATGTCAATTGCCCCATTCTACCACCTTCCCCGCCTTTTTACGAACCATCAAAAAACCCCACTTTCGTGGAGTTTTTTCCCCGCAGGTTGCGGGATTTTTATTTGCCGATTTTGGCAATTTTGAGTTTGGTGAAGGGTTGGCGATGGCCAGCCTTCTTGTGGTGGCGGACCTTGGCCTTATATTTAACAATAACAATTTTCTTGGCGCGGCCGTCAGCTTCGAACTTGGCGGTAACAGTAGCTCCGGTAATATAGGGGGTGCCGAGCTGAACTTTGTCGCCATCGGCGACGAGAAGCACTTTATCAAAAACAACCTCACCTTTGGCCTTGGCCTCGGTTAGTTTCTCCACTTGCAAAAGATCGCCCTCGGCGACTTTGTATTGTTTGCCTCCTGTTTCGATAATTGCGAACATAACCCTAGTATTATACATGAAAAGGGCCAGGAGGTAAGCCCCGCCGGAGCCAGAGCGGAGGCGGGGTTATCCCCTATTGACAGACCAGCCCTGGCTGGTATTATTATAGTAATCCTTACGAAAAAGACCCTTATGAGGTTCCGTCCTCATCGGGGGCTTTTTCTTTTATCTAGGCGCCTAAAACCGACTTCTGGTCGCTAATATAGGCGATAGGAACATTAATCCTTTTTAGGAGAATTGAGCATAATTTTTTGTTATGGGGTGAAAGAATTGTTTCTATCCGCCCGCGATCTTTGAGAAATTTTACCAAACTTGAATAGTCACCATCACTTGAGACAATCACCGCCTTAGAATAATTATCCTCATAAGCATCGCAGGTGGCTTGGAGAACTAAATCGGCATCACAATTACCTTTTGCCTTACCGTCACTATCATAAACGACTTCTTTAAAAACAAGGATGAAGCCCGCTTCTTGCAAGTATTTATACAGACCCTGATTCTTAGGGATAAGACCAATAAAAATGTAAGCCTTGTCTACCCCATATTTTTCTGAGAGCCAAACTCGAAATCTTTTATAATCCAACTTCCACCCCAGAGCCTTAACCCCATGATGTAAGTTGGCACCGTCTATGTAGGCAAAATTATGGCTTTTTAATTTCATTATTTAGTCTTCTAAATTGGGTTTCTCGATGGCCTGGGGCTCGAAGCCGGCTGAAGAGCCGGTAACCCGCAGGACGTCTTTATCTACCTTCTTGAGCTCCTTATAGGCCAAATTATAGTGATTTACCGAGGTCCCGAGGGCACTCCCCAGCTTGGCCATATAGCCCTCATAAGCCCCTATATGCTTGCCGAGCTCCTCAACCCGCTTACGTATCTCCTTGGCCGATTCTTCGATCTGGAGGGCTTTTAGGCCCTGTAGGACGGTCTGGAGATAGGCGAGGAAGGAGGTCGGGGAGACGATAATTACATGGTATTTAGAAGCGGCCCGCTGGATCAGGTTCTCGGTATTCTCGTCTTGGAGAGCCCCAATTTTATTGATGAGCAAGTCATAATAGATGGCCTCGTGCGGGATGAACATGAAGGCGAACTCCATGGTGCCCTTGTCGGGTTGAACATATTTGGCCGTTTCTTGGATGCGGTTCTTAAGATCATTTATAAACACCTTCTCATACTTCTCTTTCTCAGCCTCGTTCCTCTCTCCTACGATGCGATTATAATTCTCAAGAGAGAATTTAGAATCAATCGGAATGATCTTATCCTTAACAAACACAACCGCATCGACAATGGTACCATCGGGGAAGGGGTACTGCATCTGAAAAGAACCGGGAGGCATAATGTTCTTGAGCAGGGTCTCGAGATAATATTCGCCCACTATCCCCCGCTGTTTGGGATTCTTTAGGATGTCTTGGAGGGATTGGAGTTGGTCGGTAAAATTGACGACTTGTTTATTGGTCTCTTCGAGGCGCACGAGCTTCTCGGTGACTTCGCGGGACAAGCGAGCAAACTCACTAAATTGCGCGCGCCCACTCTCGGCTGATTGCTTGGTGGTCTCGTGGAGGCGACTATCGATAGTCTTAGTGAGATTCTCGATCTGATTCTGCAAGAGCATCATGGCGCCGCTATCTTCGGGTTTAGAGCCCTTCTTCTCGGCCAGAAACTTAAGGGCCACTAGAGCCAGGCCGAAGCCGACAACTAAAGCAATAATGACAAAAATAATAGTGTTCATTCCCCACATTATAGCCCTTCGACTTCGCTCAGGGCAAGCAAGGACTGCGCTAAAGCTGTGGCCTTTACATTTAACTTGTTTTGTGATATAAAACGGAAGGATTGAAACACGGCCGAAGTCAACAAAAAGGAGAATGCCCATGATACACCGATCCGCTTATCTGATGGTCAGCCCAACCGACAAACTAGAATACCTGCTTGCCCAAATACTCGCCAATATGTTTGGAGAGTCAATGGAGCCGGTAGGTTGGATCATTGTTGGGAACGAGGAATTCGTCGTCCTCTCCAAGCGCGAGGCCCGAGAGAAGGCGCGGGAGCTCGACCGGGAAGGCAAGATCCAAGCCGACGAACTCGGAGTGATCCTCGAGCAAATCGCGGCGTCAGATATGATGCCCGACCTCTCGAAGGGGATGACCGAGAGGGCCCACCGAGAGTACGCAGGGAAATATGTGGCGACCAAATAAGAGAAGGGTAAGGGCCAAGTGTCTCGCCCGCACTAGCGCCAGGTTCACCCGAACTAGAAAGAAACGCCCCCGATCCGCGACTGCGGAACGGGGGCATCGTTATCTCTTAGGACTTACGCATTAGGCTCGGTGATTGGTGAATCTTGACGCTGGCTTGAAGCCCATACTTGTCCTTCAAGAAGGTTAGGCCCTTGATGATCTCGAGAGTTATAAGCCCAAGATCGGCCTGACGTTCGACCAAGCAGTCGGTATTGATAACAATCAGCGGATCGCCATCGTGACGCTGATCTTCCCGCGAACGATGACTTAACACTTCGACATCATCAAGCTTGAGCTTCTTATCTTCGACACTCAAAGTCGAAACAATCAAAACCTTGAGAGTACCAACTAGCTCCTGGCGAGCCAAGTCCCAACCTTTTGGATTAAAAAAATAGACATTGACCACCATCGGGCACCTCCTTCCTGATCATCGTTGTCAAATTCCACCCTTATTAATAACATACTTTTCTTTCCTCGACAATTTATTAAAAAATTCTGAGCAGACAACATTTTTATGGTGTAGTGATAATCTGGTCAAATCCCCTAAAAACCCTTTACTTATTTTGTGGAATGTTCTATAACTAGAGTGGATTGGAAAAGTACTCCGACCCAGAAAGGAGGGTGCTATGGCCCCCACTCTTAGCAATCAAGTGTTAACCTTTGAAACCTGCACTTGCGCGAAGTGTCAGGAGAGCCTCCACCCTGTTGGTCGGATGTTCACAGCAAAGGGAGAGATCTACTCAACCTTCTGCTCGGCAAAGGATGGGATCGACGATGCCAAGCTGTTTCGGTCGCTCGGTATCATCACGGAAGAAAACGAACAGGAACTTATCGAGGCCATCGAGACGTCCCGAGTGTTCCCCATCATCCCCAGCCACCCCTTCCGGGGCATGGTCGCGGGAGACGCCAAGACTGAGTATCTCAAACGCCTTCACGAGTTCTGTGACAGAGAGACAGAGCTGGTGGTGGCAAGGATGACGACGTAAGGCAGGCACAAGAGGCCCCGTTCCACCAACTGGTGGAACGGGGCTAAGTTTTTTAATCTTTATTTGTCCCCTTTTCTGATATCAGCATTGACCTTGGTATAAGGCCGGCCAAAGATAATCGGCCAGAGATAATTAATACCATAACGCAGGGCGATGCGAATCACCCCCTCATTTTTAAGTCGACGGCCAGAGGTCTTCATCGGGAGAGCAAAAGTCCATTTGACTTTGCCCACCTTCTCAATACGCATCGCGACATCGGTTTCCTCACCATAAAAATCAAACTTATCAACTCGGTAACCGCCAATCGCCTCCAAGGCTGTTCGTTTCAAAATAAAATTGCCCCCTTGCAACATCGCCCCTTTTTTGAAAAATAATTGATTGAACCAAACAACAGCCAAACCAATCGCGTAAAAAATTTTAGATAAAGAACTAATCACGGGCGACAAGTCATAATAAATATACGGGCCAGAGAGAGCCACGAGTTTAGGATCTTTTTCAAACTCGGTTAAAACTTTGGTCACCCAACCAAGGGGTAATTGGCTATCGGCGTCAATATTGCCGACTAACTCCCCCGTTGAAGCAACGAAACCGGCTTGGCGCGCCCGGACCAAGCCTTTGCGCTCTTCGTCAACAACCCGGACAAAAGAAAAAGACTGAGCGATCGCCTTGGTCCGATCGGTACTAGCGTTGTTAACAACAATCACCTCAACTTCATCCTCATGACCAACAATTCCCCTCTCGACAAAACCAAGGCACTCGGCGAGGCCGGCCTCTTCGTTGTAAGCGGGAATAACCAGACTAAGTTTCATTTTTTATTTTAGTTAAGGCTTGCTCATAAACAGCTTGCCACGCCTTGGCAATATTTTGTTTTGAGAACAATTCTACTTTTTGCCGGCCAACCCGGCCAAGATCGCGCGCCAAAATCGGGTCATTTAACAATTTAACCAAACATTCGGCCATGACTTGGTAGTCGTCAATCGGCACGATAAAACCGTTTACACTATCTTTAACAAGTTCGGGCATTCCCCGACCATTGACCCCAACCACCGGCAAACCACAAGCCATAGCTTGGAGTGTGACCATACTCTGATTCTCAATCGCACTAGCAATAACAAAAGCTTTTATGGTTTGAAATAATTGAGCTAGTTGGGGTTTAGTTAAATTGCCGACAAATTTAACATTTTCTTCC
>CAIKBK010000084.1 GCA_903825615.1 Candidatus Vogelbacteria bacterium
CCAAGGATAAACCCTTGTTCGCTCCAGCATCCATAAAATTTCTCCTTTAAGAAAAAATCCGACTATATATTACCATGGTATAGATTTTTTCTTTTTAATTATTATACTAATTAACACAATTCAAATTCGAGAAAATTCGGACAAATTCGAATTAATTCGCGATTTAAAATGGAATGTCATCCACGTTAATTTCTTCGGTTGGATATTGAATTGTCTCAAGCTCGGGAGCAGATTGAGTAGCTGGGACAGACTTAGCAACTTCCCCACCAGCCGGAGCCTGATAGCCACCAGTACTTCCGCTTGCTCCGAAGGAAGCGGGGTCGCGCTTCGGACCAAATTGGAAGGCATCAATAATAATTTCGGTGCGATATTTTTTAGTGCCATCTGGAGCATCCCAACTACGAGTCTGTAAACGGCCCTCAACAAGAATTGAACTCCCCTTCTTCATATACTGAGCAATAGTTTCCGCTTGCGGACCAAAAGCAACAATATTATGGTATTGAGTATCTTCCTGCTTAACCCCATTCTTATCTTTATAAACACGAGTGGTCGCCAAAGAAAAACTCGTAACCGCCGCACCAGAAGGTAGAGATCGCTTTTCCGGATCGCGAGTTAGATTTCCTAGAATAAAAACTTTGTTGAGATACATAATTAGGCAGCCGGTTCGACTAATTTATCAATTTCTTTATCTAATTCTTCAACCGTTAAAACGGTTTTCTCCTCCTCCTTCTCAGGCATAATACGCTCAATTTCAAAAGGTTTTTCCTCACGGCGAGGAGCTTGAGCGCGACGGGGCGGAACAATGCTCTCCGAACCATTAGGTAGGGAGATGGTTAGGGAGCGAATAACCACGTCATCCTTGGCCAATTCAGCCTCAAAAGTAGCAATAAAGGCGGGTAAGGCCTTGAAACGCAAGGCCCCAAAATAACCATCAGAAAACTTGGTGTGCTTGTTATTAATAACCATAGTAATGACATAGGCCAAACGAGTCATGACCGGAGCCATCTCGCTCGTTACCTCGCCACCACTAGCCAGAATCTTAGACTTAATAGACTTCCCAACAGACTTAGCCACTTCCTCGGCCGGCAAATAAGGCACCAAAAGGTACCCAATTTCATAAATCTTCATTTCTTCGGCATTAGCCATACAGGGCTTATATTATCAGCTCTTTCGCGAAAAGTCAAAGAAGCTACGGGCATTCTGAACTAAAGCCATAAGGACCTCCTCTTCTGGCTCAGGGCGGAGCTCACAAATGCGTTTGGCCACATACTCCACATAAGCCGGTTCATTGCGTTCCCCTCGATGTGGCACGGGGGTAGCAAAAGGGGCATCCGTCTCAGACATAATCCTATCTAAAGGCATGTTTTTAACTACCTCGTCATATTGGTGGGCAAAGGTGATGACACCGGGAAAAGACAGGTAACCGCCAAGATCTAGAAATTTTTTGGCCATCTCCACATCACTGGCAAAAAAGTGCATGTTAAACTTTAATTTATCCCCCGCTTTAGCTTTATAGCTTTTTAAAATTTCAAATAAGTCATCATAAGCATCATTCTTGTTTTCCTCAGATGACCGACAATGGATCATCAGGG
>CAIKBK010000085.1 GCA_903825615.1 Candidatus Vogelbacteria bacterium
CTACATGTCTACCACTTTTAATTATCAACCGATCTCTCCTTATCCTCGCATTATTCGCGATGTTGCCGTGTGGGTGCCAGAGACAGCTCGTGCGGAAGAAATTGGCGATTTAATAAAAAAGTCAGCGGGAAGTTTGTGTGTGGTTGGGCCAATTCTCTTCGATGAATTTGCCAAGGCGGGGAGGAAGTCATTAGCCTTTCGCCTCGTCTTCCAATCTTACGAAAAAACTTTGTCTGACGACGAAGCTAACGCGGAGATGGACAAAGTCATTAAAGCGCTTGAAAATGAAACTGGTTTTGAAGTTAGGAAATAAGAAAACCTCAGGGGTAGGACCTGAGGGGTTATTTTGCGTCAGCGCAGGAACCGCCTGCTAACTTTGTGAGATGCCCGGAATCAGCCCTAAATCTTACAGAGCTTTGCCTGAGGCGCCTGCCCGTGTGGGCCAAGGATGTTGCGCGAGAGACACCAACATGGCGCTGGTGTCCAATCTTCCTTGGATATTACTTCGTCTCTTACACCCGCCTTTTATTGACGGCGTGTTTGTTGTGCAATATCCTTCATTATTTTAGCATCATCTGAAGGGTAGTCAATGCTCAATTAGGGGCGATTTTTGATTTTGTTTTGGGGTTTAGTTTATGCTATAATAGCCTTATGGATAGTCCTAAAACACGCAAATATAGCGCGGAAGATATCGTCGTGCTCGAAGGTCTAGAGCCAGTGCGCAAACGCCCCGGTATGTATATTGGTTCGACTGGCACGGATGGACTACACCACCTTTTGGTGGAAATCTTTGATAACTCCCGTGATGAGGCGATGAACGGCTTTTGTAATGAAATTGAGATCGCTCTTCTCCCTGGTAACGCCGTTCGCATCGTTGACAATGGTACCGGTATCCCTGTTGATATCCATAAGAAAACCAAAGTCTCAGCTCTCGAGACGGTGCTTACGGTTTTGCATGCTGGTGGCAAGTTCGAAGGTGATGGTTATAAAATTTCTGGCGGTTTGCACGGGGTGGGTGCCTCAGTGGTCAATGCCCTCTCCACTTCGCTCAAGGCCGAGGTTCATCGTGATGGTGGCAAATATATGCAGGAGTATGAGCGCGGCAAGAAGAAATATAATGTGAAGAAAGTGGCCTCGTCCAAGCTTCATGGTACCGTTATCACTTATCAACCAGATACGACAATTTTCTCGGAGACGGTTTATGATTGGGATCGAGTAGTTAATCATCTTCGTGGCCAAGCTTACTTAGTGAAGGGTTTGCGCATTCGCGCTATTGACGCTCGTGAGTATCAGGGCAAGATCGATACCGACAAAATTTTCTATCTGCAAGACCTCGAACTCGAAGTGCCATCTAAATCTTTTTACTTTGAAGGCGGTTTACTATCATTAATTCGTTATTATAATCGTCATGACAAGCCCCTGCATCGCGAGATTTTTTATGTTGAGAAAGAGGCGAGTGAGGTAATGGTGGAAGTGGCTTTGCAATACGTTGATGATATTGATGCCAAAGAAACAAGTTTTACTAATAACACCATTACGCCTGAAGGTGGAATGCATTTGACTGGCTTCCGTACCGCGTTGACTCGTATCATCAATGATTATGGCAAGAAGAATAATATTCTAAAAGAGAGCGAAGGCAGTTTGACGGGCGATGACGTGCGCGAGGGACTCACCGCCGTCGTCTCGGTTAAATTGCGTAATCCGCAATTCGAAGGGCAGACCAAGGCCAAGCTTGGTAGTGTCGAGGCGCGTGGAGCGGTTGAGGCCGTCTTTGGTGAAGCTTTTAACGCGTATCTTGAAGAACATCCTGATGACGCCAAAGCGATCATTAGCAAGTCTATCCTGGCTCTTAAGGCTAGGAAGGCCGCTAAGGCCGCCAAAGATAGCGTGATTCGCAAAGGTGCTCTTGAGGGTATGACTTTGCCTGGGAAGCTCGCTGATTGCCAGAGTCGCGATCCTGAAGAATCAGAAATTTTCATTGTTGAGGGAGACTCGGCCGGCGGTTCAAGCAAGCAGGGACGTGATCGCCGTACCCAAGCTATCCTCCCGCTGAAGGGTAAAATTTTGAATGTAGAAAAAGCGCGTCTTGATAAGATGCTCGCTTTCAAAGAAATTAAATCACTAATTATTGCGATGGGGGTGGGCATTGGCGATATGATGGACCTGGGCAAACTTCGTTACCACAAAATTATTATCGCGACTGATGCCGACGTGGACGGGGCGCATATTACCACCCTTTTACTAACCCTCTTTTTCCGTTATTATCGGCCATTGATTGATGGGGGACATATTTATATTGCTCAACCGCCTTTGTATAAAATTAAAAAAGGCAAGGAGACTATCTATGCCTATAGTGATGAAGAGAAGGTTAAGGTCATTAAAGAAATGGGTGTGAAGGAAGATGAAGTGGCCGAAGTAGATACTTCAGAAGAGACAGATGTGGAGCCAGAGGAAGGTGAAGAAGGGGAGATTATGGCTAAGGGTAAGACCGCCAAGATTTCAATCCAACGTTACAAAGGTCTTGGCGAAATGAATCCCGAGGAATTGTGGGAGACCACGATGAATCCAGCCACTCGCGTGATGAAGCAGGTGACCGTGCGTGATGCCGAAGAGGCCGACAAGACCTTCGATGTCTTAATGGGTAGTGAAGTTGAACCACGCAAAATCTTTATCCAAACTCACGCGAAACTCGCCAATATTGACGTCTAATTTTATTTTCTCTCTTTTATTTCAGCTGTGATCTTAGCGATAAAATCAGGGAGGGAAGTTTTGGTGCCTTTATCTTCGGAACCTCTCACCTCAACTGTGATCATTTTTTCTTCCATTTCTTTATCGCCCAAGACAAGTAGGTAGGGGATTTTTTGCATTTTGGCACCACGGATCTTCTTGCCCAAAGTCTCATTTGATTCATCTAATTCTACTCTGATATTATTTTTCCTAAGTTCAGTCAAAACTTCTTCTGCATAAGCCATTTGTTTCTCAGTAATTGGCAAGATTTTTACCTGCACGGGCGAAAGCCAAGTCGGGAAATTGCCAGCATAATGCTCGATCATGATCCCCATAAAACGTTCGAGAGAACCAGAGACAGCACGGTGAATGACAACTGGTCGCTCCTTATCACCTTTCTCATTAACAAACGACAGATCGAATCTCTCGGGAAGATTAAAATCGCATTGGATTGTGGCTAGTTGCCACTCTCGGCCGATGGCATCTTTGAACATGAAGTCGAGTTTTGGTCCATAAAAGGCCGCTTCACCTGGTCCCGGTACCAAATTTAATTTATTAAATTCAGCCGCTTCTCGCAACGCTCCCTCGGCGATATTCCAAGACTCATCTTTGCCTATATATTTACTTTTGTCTTCACCACGGGTCGAAAATCGAACCCAGTAACCCTCCATCATTCCCATAGTGGTAAAGAATTCTTTAATAATCGCGACAATCACTGACACCTCGGCATTGATCTGATTTTCTCGGCAGAAGAGATGTCCATCGTCTTGCGTAATTGAACGAACTCGAGTAAGGCCGGATAATTCTCCAGTCTTTTCGTCTCGGTAGACCGTAGCCGCTTCGAAGTAACGAACGGGCATATCGCGGTAACTGAATTGGTTATCGGCGAAGATTTGCATATGATGTGGGCAACTCATTGGCTTCATAATAAATTTTTCTTCTTTACCTTGAACCCGAAACAGTTCATCGCCAAATTTTGCCGCATGGCCGGAGGTGACATAAAGACTCTCTTTGGTGATATGGGGCGTCCAAACGCGCAAGTAACCTTTATTTTTATGCAACTCCCACAAATAATCTTCAATTTCTTTTCTTATAATCATGCCGTTTGGCTGCATTAGAGGCAGGCCGGCACCAATTAATTCAGAAATGGTAAAAAGTTTTAGTTCTTTACCAAGTTTGCGGTGGTCGCGTTTTTTAGCCTCCTCCATCATTTCGAGGTGTTTATCTAGTTCGCCTTTGTTGGCGAAGGCAACACCGTAGATACGAGTCAACATTTTATTTTTTTCATCACCGCGCCAATAAGCGCCGGCGACACGAGTGAGATGGAAGGCGTCGCGAGCAATCTCGCCGGTGTTCTCGACGTGAGGCCCAGCGCAGAGGTCAGTCAGGTCACCTGATTTATAGATAGAAATTTTTTCTCCGGCTTTGGCTAAGTCCTCAACCAATTCTAATTTATAAGGTTCGGAGGCAAAAAGTTCGCGAGCCTCTCTGGCGCTAATTTCTTCACGAACAAAAGCGATATTTTTACTGACGAGGGCGCGCATATCCTTTTCTAGGTCTAAAAGCTCTTGCTCGGCGGGGACAGCGGTGCCGAAGTCGAAGTCGTAGTAGAAACCATTTTCAATCGTTGGCCCGATACCAAGTTTAGCTTCCGGATATTTGGCCTTCACGGCGATAGCCAAGAGGTGCGAGAGCGAATGACGAATTTTATCGATATTATTTTCCATAATTATTTTATTAAGCTTATAAAAGGGAACGCCCCGATAAAACACAAAGTGTTTTATCGGGGCGAGGAGTTTATTTATTTAAACCACGCGGTTCCACCCGAATTTGTTCTCATTTTGGTTAGATTAGTTCGCTTAGGCGAAGCCACTTAGGCCGACAGTTGGTAACTACCGCAATCTCTAACAATAACCTAATGGTAGGTCTTATGGTATAAATTGTCAAATCATTGTATTATTAAGATATGAAGAATTACACAATTTTCCTCTTTATTATTGCTCTTATTTTAATTATCGGTGCGGTCTATATTTCGCGAAAAGAAGCGATTGCTCCGACATCGCCAGCTCCAGTCGCTTGCACCGAAGAGGCCAAAATTTGTCCTGATGGTTCAGCTGTCGGTCGCCAAGGCCCCAATTGCGAATTTGCGCCATGCCCGGTTGCTCAAGCAGTGGACGAAATGGCTGATTGGAAGACTTACACAAATGACAAATATGGTTTTGAATTGAAATATCCGAGTGACTGGAAATATTTTGAACAAGGAGATGCTGAAAAATTAAATCTCCCCACAAGAGAAAATGGAGTATTATTTATGTCTACATTTACAGTTAGGTTTGGAAAAGATCCTCTAAATGGTGAATTTAGTGAAGTTTCTGTTTTCAAAAATGCGACTTTTGATGATGTTATAAATATGGGAGGTAACCAGTATCTCAAAGATACAGAAATACCATTTTCTGTTCCTGGCGCATTAGAAGCGATTAAATTTCATATTAAAATGCGTGCTGATCTTGCTAGTGAGTATGACCCGAAGGGTATCGGACAGGATATTTATTTAATTCTTACGAGTTGCAATAATATCAATACAGTTTATAAGATTGTAGATTCGCAACTCGTTAATTCTTTCCGCCTTACAAAAAAGTGTGGTAATTAAATTTTGAGAGAGTTGTTTCCATGACAGTTTCCACTTTTAAATTCACTAAATAATTACAACTCTTTCACCGCTTCGAGAATAATACTGGGCTCGCCCCGCCGTCGCTGAAGCTATGGCGGGCACGCATTACGGTTGTTATTGAGTTACCTATAACTCTTTGACGGCCTCCAGTATTATAGAAGGTTCTCCATTTCTGTGACTTATTTTGCCACGGACAGCGACAATTTTGTCAGGGACGAGTAGGTCCTTGTATTTCTCGTAGACGTCGGCGAAGGCGACAACCTCGATCTGGTCGGTGAAATCAAACATTTTTATGAAGGCCATTTTCTTATTGTTCTTGGTGATAATCTCGCGGACAGTATCAATGACACCACCGGCGATGGTGGGGAAGGATTCTTTTTGCTCGCGGTGGAATTTGATTGTGTTTTCGGTTTTGACAAAGCGGTCACGGTAAGGCTCAAGTGGATGCCCTGAGACATAGAGACCAAGCAATTCTTTCTCCCAAGCCAGCTTGGTTTTGGGGTCGATCGGTTCAGTTGGTTTTAATTTCAAGGCTGGCGGGGTTATCACTTCGGGCATGAGGCCGAAGAGCGATGTCTGATTGGCATTATTTTTTAATTCTTGACGATTGTAAGCAAGAGCCTCATCGACATTGCCGAGGACTTGTCCGCGTTCTATCCCTAAACTATCGAAGGCGCCAGCTTTGGCCAAGGCCTCCAGCGATTTCTTATTCATATTCTTATGTTTGACGCGAGTGAGGAAATCGGCGAAGTCAGTGAAGAGACCATTCTTTTTTCTTTCTTCAACGATAAAATTGGCAATTTCTTGCCCCAAATTTTTTATCGTCACCAAACCAAAACGAATCTTATCAATCCCGTCAGTATTTTTCTTAGAGAGAATCTCGGCGGCTGGAGTAAGTCCTTGGGCGTCTAAACCCTTAATAACCGTGAAGTCCTCAAAACTCTCATTAACATCTGGTGGTAAGACGGGTAAATTCATCCGGCGACATTCTTGGATTACCTCGGCAATTTTCTCAGTATCACCAGCTTCAGCGGTGAGCACGGCCGTCATATATTCTGACGGATAATTCGCCTTCAAGTAACTCGTTTGATAAGCGACGCGACCATAACTGGCGGCATGCGCCTTGTTGAAGCCGTAAGCGGCGAACGGCTCTATTAGCGACCACAGCTCATCTGATTTTTTCTTATCGAGACCGTTCTTAATTAAACCCTCGAGCAATTTACCCTTTTGAGCCTCCATTTCTTTGGGGATTTTTTTACCCATGGCTTTGCGCAATTTGTCGGCCTCCACCCAAGAATAACCGGCCAAGTGGATAGCGGTTAACATGACATCATCCTGATAAACAAGTACCCCGAAGGAGTGGTGGAGAATAGGTTTAAGGCGTGGATCGAGATATTTTATGAGAGTTGGATTGTGCTTGCGCTTAATATACTCGGGGATCATTTCCATTGGACCGGGGCGATAGAGGGCGACCATGGCGTTAATGTCGAAGATAGTGGAGGGCTTAAGCTCCTTGAGCCAGCGAGTCATCCCCGCGCCGTTTAGTTGGAAGAGGCCAATCGTCTCGCCACGTGCCAACATTTCAAAAGTTTTAGCATCGTCGAGGGGAATATTATTGATATCAATAGTTAGGCCATAGATCTTGCGCACAATGCGAATGGCATCCTCTAAGATAGAGAGGTTGCGGATACCAAGAAAGTCGTATTTGAGCAAGCCGGCATCTTCGACGGCGTGCATTTCATATTGAGTGATGGTTTTACCACCCTTCGGGTCAAGTTGGATCGGAGTATAGTCGGTAATCGCCGTGGGGGAGATTACGACACCGGCAGCGTGGACGGAGATATGTCTGGCGCAACCCTCAATTTTCTTGGCTAGGTCAATAACCTTCTTAGCATCCTCATCTTTCTTATACATTTCTTCAAGCTCGGGCACCATCTCGGTCGCGCGATCAATTGTCATCGGGAAGCCCTGTGAACCCAAGGGGATAAGTTTGGCAATCTGATCACCGAGTTGATAAGGGTAGCCCAAGGCTCGCGCGACATCGCGTACGGCACCTCTCGCCAGCATAGAACCGAAAGTACCAATTTGGGCGACTTTGTCCTCGCCATATTTCTGGCGCGCATAATCGATAATCTCGTCGCGGCGTTTATCAGCATAATCCATATCAATATCGGGCGGTGACGGACGGTCAGCGTTCAAGAAGCGTTCGAAGGGCAACTCGTAGTAGAGTGGATCAACATTGGTAATGCCAATAATGTAAGAAATAAGCGAACCGGCCGCCGAACCTCGAGTATTGGTAAAGATGCCAGTATTGTGGGCGTGGTTGATGAGATCAGACACGACGAGGAAATAAGGGGAGTAGCCCTTCTTGCTGATAACATCAAATTCATAATCCATTCTCTTTCTCGCTTCGTCGGCGCGGGCAGGGTTTTGTTCGATGTATTTAGCGAGACCCTCCTCAGCCATTTTTTTAAGTTCTTGATTATAATCTGATTCGGCGGGTATTGGATAATTGGGAAAGGTCCATTTGCCGAGTTCGAGTGTTACATTGCACCGCTCGGCAATTTTAAGCGAGTTCTCAATGGCTTCTGGCACATGAGCGAAATTACTAGCCATGTCTTCACCTGAGAGGAAAGAAAAGTCCTCTTCGGTATTAGTGATACCTTTAAGATCGGAGAGGTCAGTTCCTGTTTGGATCGAGAGCAGGGTATGATGGGCGAGGGCATCATCGCGATTGAGGTAATGAGTATCCTGAGTCGCGACCAAGGGGATCTTAAGTTTTTTGCCAAGCTCAATAATCTTAGCAGTGACTTCTTGTTGCCCCTCAATCTTGGGGTGGTGCATGATCTCCAAGTAATAATTATCAGCGCCAAAAATAGCTTGATGCTCCTTAATTATCTCCTCCGCTTTCTCTGGTTCGTAGGTAAGTGTGCGGGATAATTCGCCCCCCATACAACCAGAGAGGCAAATCAAACCTTCGCTATGTTCACGCAATAATTCTTTGTCGGCGCGGGGTTTGTAATAATAGCCTTCGAGGTTAGCCTTAGTGACAATCTTAATTAAATTTTGGTAGCCAACGAGGTCCTTGGCGAGGAGAGTAAGGTGGTAACGGCGAGCATCAATGTGTGGCTCTTTATTAAAACGACTACGAGTGGCGACATAAATCTCGCAGCCGATAATTGGCTTGATTTCTTCGGCGAGGCATTTTTTATAAAATTCGATCGCCCCATACATGTTTCCATGGTCGGTAATGGCGATAGCGGGCATGCCATATTCCTTAGCCTTTTTGACTAATTGGGAAATTTTAATAAGCCCGTCTAAGAGGCTATAATGGGTGTGGTTATGAAGGTGGACGAAGGGTGTCATAATCAATTCCTATGGTAACAAAAAAAGCGAAAAAAACTAAATTTCTCATCGGTATTGACGAAGCGGGGCGGGGAGCATTGGCGGGACCGGTCTCGGTCGGGGCGATTTTGGCGTCTCGTGAGAACTGGACCAAGGCTAAGAAAATTCTTAAAGATTATCCCGCCGGTAGAGATTCGAAGAAATTAACACCCAAACAGCGTGACTTTTGGTTCTCGCGAATTGAAGAATTGAATAAAAAGGGTCTGTTAGATTTTACTGTTAGTTTTTCTAGTAATAAAGTCATCGATAAAAAAGGAATTAACTTTGCTGTGAGTCAGGGAATAAAAGGGTGCTTGGGAAAGATAAAGAGTCCCGAGGCTAGCCCTCAAATTCCCCGAGGACTAGCCTCGGGGCAGACCCTCGTCCTTCTTGATGGTGGTCTAAAAGCCCCAGTCGAGTGGTCTCACCAACAGACAATAATTAAAGGTGACGAGAAGGAATTGATAATTTCTCTAGCCTCAATTGTCGCAAAAGTTTCGCGCGACAGGATGATGGTCAAATTAGCCAAGAAATATCCCGACCACCAGCTCCATCAACATAAAGGCTATGGCACTAGGTTACACTATCAAAAAATAACTCAATTTGGTCTTCTAATTATCCATCGCCAGACCTATCTGCGAATTCTTGCCTAAATTGCCACTCTCTGTTATAATTATCAAGGACAAAGTAAACCTGGCTGGTTTAAGAAAGAAGGAGAGCCCAGAACCAATGAAGAAGTCTATGCCCAAGAATCTACCCAATGGTGGGGTCCCACCGGAGGCCCGGAGCGCACTCGTTTGTGCTCTGAGAGAAATTGTTGAAGTGGATGATCTTGTTACCATGATTGTGTATGGTAATGAGTTCCAGCGCCGGGAGGCAATGCGTCGCCTGGAGGAGCTGAGTGATACCCTTAGACAGGAGCATTTGCCGCTTTTGTTACAGGTGCAAATGTTGAAAGTCAAGGAAGAAGACTGTTCTACCCGTTGTTTTTCGTTGGCGAGCCAGATAAGGTCTCGCTTTCGGCAAGATGAAGAAGTTACAGCAACGGAAGCTGTAGCCTAGTAACGAACCCATAACCCCCAGCCAGGTTATGTTCGGCCGGGACGCGAATCGCGATGCGCCCCGGCTTTATTTTTTCTTGATTATTTATAAGATTTAAGCTATAGTAAAAATATATGGTAGTAAGAATGCGTCATACGCGGGCCCACACCGCTAATCGTCGATCTCATCATGCCCTTAAAGTTACCGGGCTCTCTTTGTGTGCCAAGTGTGGCTCGCCCAAACAGAGTCATGTGGCTTGTGGTAATTGTGGCACCTATCGTGGCCGTGAGGTGATAAATGTCTTGGCCAAAACCGAGAAGAAAGAGGCAAAGCGAAAGAAAGCGTCCGCTAAAAATTAATCGAGTTTATTAAAACTTAAAATAGTTTTTTGAAAATATGGCTAATCGTC